>NZ_JADBRW010000281.1:0-33173 GCF_020247025.1 Microcystis sp. M109S1 | reverse complement strand
TACTCGATTGGACTTTTGTTGAGCGTTTAAGTCCCAGTAAGAGATTTTCGGGTAAATAGGGAGCTAACCCTGTCAATGCCTCTGCACGGTTGGATTCATCCCCAATCTCTCTAGCTGTAGCTAAGGCTTCGGGTAAGAGATTTTCAGGTAAATAGGGAGCTAACCCTGTCAATGCCTCTGCACGGTTGGATTCATCCCCAATCTCTCTAGCTGTAGCTAAGGCTTCGGGTAAGAGATTTTCAGGTAAATAGGGAGCTAACCCTGTTAATGCCTTTGCACGTTTAGATTTATCCCCAATCTCTCTAGCTGTGGCTAAAGCTTCGGGTAAGATTTCGGGCAAATAGGGGGCCAACCCTGTTAATGCTTCTGTACGGTCGGATGTATACCTAATATCTCTGGCTATGGCTAAGGCTTCGAGTAAGAGATTTTTGGGTAAATAGGGGGCTAACCCTGTTAATGCCTTTGCACGGTCGGATGTATACCTAATATCTCTGGCTATGGCTAAGGCTTCGAGTAAGAGATTTTCGGGTAAATGGGGGGTTAATCCTGGTAATGCCCTTGCACTTTGGGTCTCTCTAACTGTGGCTAAGGCTTCCGGTAAGATTTCGGGCAAATAGGGGGCTAACCCTGTTAATGCATTTGCACGATAGTATTTAGACCCAATCTTTCTAGCTGTGGCTAAGGCTTCGCTTAAGAGATTTTCGGGTAAATGGAGGGCTAACCCTGTTAATGCCTTTGCACGGTTGGATTCATCCCCAATCTCTTTAGCTGTGGCTAAGGCTTCCGGTAAGATTTCCGGTAAATAGAGGGCTAAACCTGTTAATGCCTTTGCACGGTAGGATTTATACCTAATCTCTCTGGCTATGGCTAAGGCTTCAAGTAAGAGATTTTCGGGTAAATAGGGGGCTAACCCTGTTAATGCCTTTGCACGGTCGTATTGATTCCTAATCTCTCTAGCTGTAGCTAACGCTTCGGGTAATAAAGTCGGGGGAAGATAGGGAATAATTGCCTTTAATTCTTCTGCTTGGTTCCGAGAATCTTGATTTTGCCTCACATAAGCTAATCCCTGAGCTAGTGTCCAGATTTCATACTGAATCAGTAAATCCATTAATTCTGGTTGAATATTCCCCGCCAAACTATTCAGAGAAGTGGTTATCAAAGCATAACGCACCTGTAACCCGATAGACTGACTGGGATTGTTAGCAAAATCAGCTTCCGCCAGTTGCCAAGCCCTAGAAACATCCTTAATAAAAGTCGCCGTTTTCGCTTCTTTCTCACATTTGCTATACCAACCATTGTGTCCTTCTGCCGTTTCTTCCCTCAGTAATTGATGAATCTCTGCTATTTTTCCCGCCTTTTCCAAATGCCAAATCAATTGATTATAAATGTAGCCATCATCCTCTAAACTGTGCCATAAACCATTTTTAGTCTGTCTTTGATACCGAGTTAAAAATTGCCCATGCGCCTCAGAAATCGACAAACCTAACCCCGGTAATTGATAATCTCTTTCAGGATGGGGAGAGGCTTGTAAAAGATTCCGGGCTAAATCATGTAAGAGGTCATGGACACGATAAGTGATAGATAATAATGATTTTTCTCGTAAATCACTTATTGTTTCTTCTGCTTCATCCTCATCACAATCCCATAAGGTTATCGCCATTTCTTTAGTAATCATCACATCATCACGAAGAACACCTAACCAGATAAATTTTTCTAACTCTTCAGGTAATAATCCTCTTAGGCTTAGATTAAAACAAGCCACTAAACTATGATTTTTTCGCTTTTCCTCATTAGGCATTTTATGAGGTTTTACTTCATCTAATTTTTCTAGCCTAACAATTTCTTTTTGTAAATCAGAAAGTATTTTTTCCCAAGATATTCCTTTATTAATTCGAGCTGCCGTCAACTCCAATGCTAAAGGTAAATAACCGACAATTTTGGCTAATATTTTGGCTTGTTTACGTTCTTCTTGGATTAATTCATGCCTTAAATAACCCGTTAATAACGCTAAAGATTGTGTTTCCGTCATGATGTCCAAATCATAACGAATTGCCCCTTTTACGGGAGTTTCCCTTGTAGTTACCAATAGTTTACAACCATCTCCTGCCACTCGAAACGGTTCCACATCCTCCGCATTCCACAGATCATCTACTACTAATAAGGCTTTTTTATCTGCTAATAAAGTCCTTAATTGTAACGATGCTGCATCAATACCCGTCGGCTTAAAATCATAATCCCCTAAAGCTTGTATCCACCCATGAAGGAAAGATAAAATATCTGGTTGTTGCCCTAAAGTTGCCCAGAAAATCCCATCAGGAAAATAAGCTTGAACGTCTTTCTCCTGTGCCAAAGCCGCCGCTAAAGTTGACTTACCAATACCTCCTAATCCATAAATCGCACTAATAACTAATGTCCCTGTCTTAGCCGTTTCTTTAGATAACAAAAGTTCCTTTACTTTAATACTAACCTCTGGACGTTCCACAAAATAACTTGGTTTAGGAGGGGCTTGATTTCGATAGGAACGAGTGTTAAGATTAACTGAAATAACGGGTTTAGGTTCAGGGTCAATATCATGTTTTTCTAAAATCTCACACCATTCGGGATTGTCATAAACCCTAGCCAAAGATTCAGCCTCTAAAGATGCCGGACGAGCTCTAATTTGCTGTTTATATTGTACCCCAATCACTAACCCATGACAAACAATTGCTGATCCCGATGTTCCTTGCCAAAGTGACTGATCTTCTGCTAATCTTTCTAATTGTTCATCGGTGGGTTGTATGTCTTGACTATCTTTAATATTTAATAACAAACGGTGATGAGGAACACGATTAGCTACATCAATAGTTCCCTCAATATGTAACCCTGTGGCGTATTTTATCTCATCTTCAGCATACCGTAAAAATAAAGGAAAGCCCAAACAGTCAAATTTAACTTTTTGGGTGCTACTCGCATCAGGTAACACCCCAAAACCTACAGGATCACAAGTTTCGATAGTTTCTGGTAATTCAACTAAAGCTATATCTATATTATCGGGGGCTTTCCAAATTACTTGAGCGTCTATATCCTGCTTATCAGAATAGTTTGATGGCGATCTAAATCGTACTTTACAGTCGTTACTATTATCAAATAGATGCCGACAAGTCAAGAGTAAACGTCCCCCAATTCGATAGGCAGTGCCATACTTAGGGGCAACAATTTCTAAAGCGCGATCGGGTTGGAATTGTGCCATAACTTATCGGATTGATGTAACCTATTCTTCTGGGATGGCGATGGGTTACGCTTCGCTAACCCATCCTACAAATTAACTGCTTTGGGGGCAAGCATTGCGTCCCTAGGGGTATAAAATTCTAATCGGGAATATCATCACTTCCTGTCAATAGAGGTTTTCCATCTTTCCCAAAGGGTTTAAGGGGAATTTTAATTCTATGGGTTATCGTATCTTTATTGGTGACACCCCCACCCATTTCTACTACCCAAAATTTCAGCCCACCTTTGCCTTCTTTCGACTGCTCAACCACAAATTGAACCTCTAATTCAATTTCACCCACTTCAAAGCGAATCTGCTCACCCTCAGCGGCTAAGATAGATTTACTCAGTTCAACCCGCAATGCTTCTAAGGTTTCCCGAAGTCCAACTTTATTGATGGCCATATTAATTCTCTAGTTATTTTTGAAGGATGCAAACAAAAACCCTTTCAATTCTATCGTTTTTCTGAAACTTTAGGGCGGACGGATTGCCTTTCCCAAATGACATAATAGCCCAACCCGATCGCTAAGGGAAGCGCGGGTTGGGAAAAGAAATCGACCTAATATTATCTCAAGACTAAAATGACAAATTGAATTAGCATCGAGCTATTTTGCCAATACAAGGTGTCAAGATCAAACTAAGGGGCTAAACGTTGCCTTTGCCAGCTGCCATCTTCTTGACGATAATAACAGAGACGATCGTGGAGACGACTGGGGCGACCTTGCCAGAACTCGATTAAACTAGGAATTAGGCGAAAACCGCCCCAATGAGGAGGACGGGGAACTTCACGACCAGCATATTCTTCTTTTAGTTCTGCTAGGCGTTTTTCGAGGATATCCCGCCCAGAAATCACTTCACTTTGATGGGAGGCCCAGGCCCCTAAACGAGATTCCCAGGGACGGACAAAAAAGTAATTATCCGATTCCTCCTCGCTGATTTTTTCTACAGTTCCCTCAATCCTAATTTGCCGTTGCAATTCTCCCCACCAAAACACTAGGGCCGCATTGGGATTGGCGATTAATTCCTGTCCTTTGGCGCTGTGGTAGTTGGTAAAGAGAACAAAACCGCGAGGATCGAAGTCTTTCAACAATACCATGCGGGCCCGGGGTTTACCCTCCGGGGAAATAGTAGCTAAAGTCATCGCGTTGGGTTCCAATCTTCCCGAAGATACCGCCCGTTCTAGCCATTGTTTAAATACAATGAAAGGATCGGCAGATGTTTCTGACTCTAGCAATTCTTCAAGATTGTAGTCCAAGCGCAGGTCAGCGATCGATATGTCCATGGTTTTGCTTGCTAAATTCTATCCTTTGAGATCCTACAAGATTCTACAATCATGACTATCACCTCGGCCAGTGATGCGATCGCCTCTCTTTTAGAAATGGCGGAACAGGGAGAGATTGACCCCTGGGATGTGCAGGTTATCGATGTGATCGATCGCTTTTTGGCAGAATTGGGGTTATTAAATGATCTAGATTTAGCCATGGCCCAGGCTAATTTACCCCAATCGGGACAGGCTTTTTTATGGGCTTCCATGTTAGTTTTATTTAAGGCTGATACCCTAGAAAGATTGTCTTTGGACCAGCAAGAAGAAAGTCTGATTGATGAGGAAATTAGCGAGTTAGAACGGGAATTAAGAACTTTACCCCGTTATCTAGAAAATCATATTCGCCGTCGTACTGCCGCCCCACCACCGCGAAAAAGACGGGTAACTTTGCAGGAGTTAATCACTCAATTACAACAGATTGCCCTAGAGATTGAAGCTTTACCGAAACTGCCTGTAGTTGTCCCGAAACCCCGTCCCCAATCCCGACGGGAAGCGGTACAAATTATCACGGAATTAGCCCACCAAGAAAACCTGACGGAATTGGCGGCGGAACTGGACTTTTTTTTGCAGAGAAAGTTTTTTCAATTAGAGAAAAAGGAGATAGAGTTTGAGTATTTATTAGATTTATGGCAAGCAGAAAAGCCCTCTAGTCACTCGGCAACACAGGAAAAGGTGGCGATTTTTTGGGCTTTACTTTTACTGGCTTCTCAATCAAAAGTGGAATTAAAACAAGAGGATTTTTATCAGGATTTGAGTATTTCTTTAATTAGGGTTAGCTGAATAAATCTTAAAACCTTGTTGGGTAAGACTTTTAGACCTTTTGGCAATCAAAAAGTACCGGTTCTGGGAGTGATCGGGGGGGAAAATTCAGGTACTTTTTCTCTGAAAATTAGGTAATTGGCCACCTCAAAACTGGTAAAACCCCACACCCCACACCCTGTCTCCACAAGAAACTTTTTGCCGCAAACCCTTTACAATACTAAATCCGTTGAGTATAGGCTACTTATAGGGAGAATAAATAATCAGTTTTTAATAACCAGATTTACTATAAGAGGTTGAGAACGAGAAAAGGCCAAGAGTTTTCCTAATTTGACAAAAGAGAGATTAACATTAAATATTTGTCAACTTTTTCAGCCTAAGTTACTTCATCGGCGAACATCTTCTACTAATATATGTGTACTATCAAGGCGCAGATTCTGCGCCCTAGATACCTTACTATCTTAGCGAGTTAAGGCTGCGCCTCTTTCGTACAAAGTGCGGGCATAATCGGTCCAAGTACCCTGGCCCCAATAACGGAAACAACTGGTTTGCACGAGCAAATTATAAAGCAGTGCCTCCAGATAATCCGGTCGTCGGGTGAAGCTAGGATCCGCCTGTACTAAAGGAGCATATTTCTCGTGGAATTTAGCGCTTAATTGGTTCATCGGTTCGAGGACATTTTCGTAACCGCGCACCCAACTGAGATCATTTGTCCAAGATGCCCCATCCATGGTAAAACGGTGGTCGGACTGTTTTAACTCAGCGATCGCCTGTTCCACTGCTTCAGGGGTAGCGGCATCCGAATTAACTCCCTGCCAGATTTTATGCTGGTGTACGGCTTGAATTGGGGGATAATCTTGGGGATTAACGCCAGCGGCCTCGATTAACTCCAGATATTCCGTGCCGTTAAATCCTGCCACAGTGGAACCCCCTTGCATTTCCCGCCAAGGATTGGGAAAATCGCGAGGAAATTCATTCATCATCACGCCACCATTTTCACCGTCGGCAATCTGGGAACCTAGGGAAGGAACCCAAACGCCGCCGATTTGCTGTTTACTGCGGCATTTGGCCTCGTGGTAGGGTTGCATTTGGGCGACTAATTTGGTGTCGGAACCCTGGGTTTTAATCAAAGCAGTAATCGCAATCACTTCACCCCGAGAATTGCGCGCCAGCAAGCGATTAGGAATATATTTTTGTTCCTGACTCAATCCCGAACCGTCGAGATTTTCCACCGAGTGTTCCTGTACCAATAACCAACGATAGCCGCATTCTTTCAGGGCTTTAATATACTCGTAGAGGGTATCGGGATGGTTAGGAAGGTGCATTTCCGGGGGAGAGAACCCTTTGACTCGTTTCAGGGCATCTGGGCCAAAAATCGAGGCAAAATAGGTTTGCCATGCTTGCATCTGCAATTTTAGATCGGGAATCGGTGTGGAAGGAGCCACCGCATGACTCCACATCGTCCCCAACCATTCCACATAGGGTTGATATTGACTGTTACAGGTGATTAATTTGAGTTTATCGAGGATATCCTGCCGTCCCATCTGTACCAAACCCCAGAGGAGATTGCCGGAATAATCGAGCATAATCCGGGGATTACAGCCTTCCGCCACCAATTCTGGGACAAAATCGCCCATGCGACTGTAACACCAGGCAAAAACACTGGCATTATGGTTATCACCATCCCCAAGATTTTCGAACATATGCTGGAGATTGCAGATTAATTCACCGTTAACACCCGCGGGGATAGTGGGTTGGTGCATATGCAAGGCACAGGCAAAACCAGCCTGAATATTGTCTAATTGGAGATTTGTTGTCGGTAAAAAGATCGGATCATCGTGATTAACAATCGCCGCGATTTCCTGTTCCCAACCGCAAATAGTCGGTAGTCCGGGGCGGATTTCCGTGATAGCGTTCGATTTCGATGATACGGGTGTAGCGATCATAATTTTTCAGGCGAATAGATTGAGATAGTTTGTCCCCACTCTCCCAGGGACAACTTTTTTTACTGGCAACAGGTCACTCTTGACTGTTCACTGCTAACTGAGTTAAGAGCGCGAACTTTATCCTATCCCATTTATACTGAGAGTACCCCCTCTCCAGACACAAGCCTTCGTAACTCGTTAAAAATCAAGATGATTCTTTACTGAACTTAACCGATCCTCGCACTATGATCCAAACAACTATCCGCCCTTTTACCTGTAACTTTTAACCATGTTCTCGGCGACTACCGAAATTCTTGTTATACTCTTCCTCATCCTCCTCAATGGAGTCTTTGCCCTCTCGGAAATTGCCATTGTCTCGGCGCGCAAAGTCCGTTTAGAACAATTAGCCAGAGATGATCGAAGGGCGGCGATGGCCTTAAAATTGGCCAATGATCCCAATCAAATTTTATCGACGGTGCAGATTGGCATTACCCTAGTGGGAATCTTTGCCGGGGCCTACGGAGGAGCCAATTTATCGGTCAGTGTGGCGCAATTATTGGCGCAAGTTCCCGTTTTAGCCCCCTACAGTCAAGCTTTGGGATTAGGATTAGTGGTGTTAATTATTACCTATCTATCCCTAGTGGTGGGGGAATTAGTGCCGAAACGGTTAGGTTTAAGTAATCCCGAAAAAATCGCTATCCTCGTGGCAGATCCTCTCGATAAGCTATCGAAAATTGTTTCGCCCGTTGTCCATCTTTTGAGTCAATCGACTAATCTGATTCTCAGTTTGTTGGGGATTAGCGCTAATAATAATGATTCCCCAATTACGGAAGAAGAATTGAAAATTATGCTTAAACAGGGAACCGAAGCGGGAACCTTTGAGGAAGCAGAACAGGATATGGTGGAAAGGGTGTTAGGATTGGGCGATCGCCGAGTCAGTCAGATTATGACCACGCGCCCAGATATTATTTGGCTAGATTTGGAAGATAGTGCCGAAATTAACCGCCAGAAGCTAATTGAGAGCAATCATAACCGTTTTCCTGTGTGTCAGGGCAGTTTAGATGAGGTTTTGGGGGTAATCGAAGTCACAGACTTATTGGCAGATTGTTTAACCGGTGAAAGTTTCGACCTGACGAAGGATTTACAACAGCCGCTTTTTGTGCCGGAAAGCACTAGGGGTTTAAAGGTGTTAGAATTGGTGCAGCAAAGTGGTCATCATATTGCCTTGGTAGTGGATGAGTACGGGGTAATTCAAGGATTGGTGACGCGCAAGGATATTTTAGAGGCAATTGTCGGCGATTTACCCCAATTAGATAATATTGAAGATGCTCAGATCGTGCAGCGGGAAGATGGTTCTTGGTTGATCGATGGTACAGTGGCGATCGAAGATTTTAAAGAATTATTTGAAATCAGTGAATTACCGGGGGAAAAACAGGGCAATTATCACACTTTAGGTGGTTTTATTATTACCTATCTTGGTAGGATTCCGGGGGCTGCCGCTCATTTTGAATGGCAAAGGTTGCGCTTGGAAGTGGTGGATATGGACGGTAATCGTGTCGATAAGGTGTTAGTCACGCTATTGTTGGATGATTTGTAAGTAATTGTTAGTAAACATCTAGATTTTTTCAAGCTTGTGAAGACCGATACAATTTTTTATCAACTCTTGCAAACTTTTCCGGGGTTAATTTTTGAATTACTGGGAGAATCAACCCAGAAAGCTGAAAATTATCAATTTTCCTCGCGAGAAATCAAAGAATTAGCGCGTCGTTTTGACGGTATTTTTTTACCAACCACAGCAGCACCGGAACTAATTATTTACTTTGTTGAAGTGCAATTTCAGGATAAAAGTGATTTTTATTGGCGATTTTTAACAGAAATTGTCATCTATCTCAATCAGTATAAACCCGTTCAGGATTGGATAGCTGTAGCTTTATTTGCCTCCAGGGATCTGGATAATAACTTTCCCTATCAACTGCGGGGATTTGAGATAACGGGACAGATCAGACGTATTTATTTAGATGAATTAATCGATAATCCGGCTCCGTCTCTGGGTTTAGGAATTATTCAGTTAATTGTCGCTACACCCCAATTAGCACAGCAACGAGGAAAACCACTTTTAGAAAAAGCGATCGCTGAAATTGATGATCTAGTTTTCCAGCAAAAAGTTGTAGAATTAATTGAAAGAACCCTGGCCTATAAATTTACTAATCTTAGTCGCTCGGAGTTAGAAGCTATGTTCGGATTAGATGATCTCAGACAAACTCGACTTTATCAAGAAGCTAAAGAAGAAGGTCGTGAAGAAGCTAAAACTGAAGCGATCGCCAGTTTACTAGCTTTAGGTTTAAGTATAGAACAGATTGCCACTGCTTTGCAGTTAGAACTTACCAAAGTACAAGAGACAGCGGCCAAATTATCCCCCCCAAATTAGCAGGGTAAATTATCAAGTTTCTCCCTGATTTTACCCTATTCATTCATATTACGATAGGTAGCCACTGCCGAGGGAGAAATGCGATTGAGATAACGGAAAATCCAATATTTTAAGACTGTATCCAAGATAACGGGAAAAGTGGCGATAAAGAGAAAATTAAACTCGCGATTTTCCGGTAAACCGAAATGACGACTTAACCCTTCTAGGATGACTTCCCAACCGTGGGGAGAGTGGAAACCGACAAATATATCGGTAAAGAGAATAATTAAAAAAGCTTTAGCTGAATCGCTAAGATTATAGAGAATGCCATCAAGAAAAGACTTGACAATCTCGATTTCCCGACGACTAAAAGCGATAACAAAACCAAAGGCAATCAGGGAACAAATATCGGCGAAAATGTTAGCGATTGCGTTTAAACCTCGTTGGCGAAATTCTTCACTTAGTACCGCTGCTTTTTTAGTAATTTCTCCCTCGATTTCTTCGTTAGATAATTTGGGTGCTAAACCAATCATACCTCGAAAATGTAAAGCTTCCTCAAATCTTCTCAATTCCGAAAAAGCTTCTTCTTCTAAATCCTGATTGATAAAAATAAACTGTTCCTGTTGTTGGAAATATTTATTAACCAAGGGGGTAATCAGGAAAGTTTTGGTTAATTGCTGGGTTAATAAAGGAACAATAATTAACAGTAAAATAAACTTGAGAGAAATGGCTGTTTTATAACGAGAATTGCGAAATCTTTTTAAAACTGCCTCCTCCGATTCCTCCGCTTGGGGATCTATTTCCTGTTTAATGCGATTAAAAGTATTGACAAAAGAACGGGGTAAAACTCCCGGTTTTTCCGTAGCTTTTTGGGATTTATTACTTTTGATTATTTCCTCATCTTCAATACTACCCGCCGCTAAAAAAGAGCGATTTCGAGAAGTCTTTATTTTCGCTGTTTCCCGCTCAACATTTCTGTTCTGGAGACTTTTGGGGACATCTTCAATATCTTCTTGCCAATAATTACCTTGATATTTTCCGATAATACTATCGATAAACTGAAGTTTTTTCAGACAAACATCTGTGGTGACAGTAATCACCCCATTATTAATTGTCGGTTGATTTGGTCCGAAGGTATTAACGATCGAGCGACTAGCTTTAAACTCCGTCAATCTGACTTTAATTTTTTGCAGATAACCTTTAACTTCTGCGATAAAATAGGAATTAGTGGTACTGCCATAATTCGAGAACTCCGCTGCCACTTTTCGCCCTTGAAAATGCTTGTCTTCTATCTCCTTAATCTTCAAAGCTGCATGATAAGCCTCATCTAAAGAACGTTCAGGAGTTTGTAATAACCATTGATTAACACCTTGCAAAATCCGATTAAGATTCATAGGAAACAATTACTTCCACAAGGAAAAAAGCTAGAGTACCAATCAGTCATCTTAACAAATACAATCGAGAAAAAACGATGTCAATCATACCAATTTGGATCGAAGGTGGGACTCGATCGGGAAAAACCACCGCTTTAGTCGGGGAATTTCGGCGCTGGGTTGTTTCTCAACGTCAGTCCCAGGATTTATTGTATCTCGATCGATCGAAATCATCGCCCCTTTCCCAAACGATCTTAGTTTTCGCTGCCAACGATGATAACAAACGGGAATTAGCCGATCAATTAGCCCTTGCTGTTAGGGGTAGCTATCCGATTCTCTGCAAAACCCCTTTAGGTTTTCTCACCGATGAAGTCATCCTGTTTTGGCCGTTAATTTTCGAGTCTTTAGGGCTAAAAGCGCAATTTCCCCGCCGATTACGCCCAGAAACGGAACAGGAACTCGCCACCCGTCTCTGGCAACCAGCGATCGCTGAATTCTTCCAGCTTACTAGCATAAATGAATATCGTTTTGTCCGTCAAGTTCTCGATTTGTTACAATTAGCCGGCGCTAGTGGTGTTCCCGCAGAAAAGATACCCGAAAGATTAGCCGACGGATTATCAGAAACAGATTTAAAACGAGTTTTAGCGATTAATGAGCAGGAAACACCAGAAAAAGTGGGAGAATTAATCATTCAATGGCGTGATTGGTCTCTAGAACGTGGTTTATTAAGTTATGGTATCATCTACGAACTCTATTGGCGCTATTTATTTCCTGATAGTCGTTATCAACAGCAACTATTAAAACGCTTCCGGGGAGTTTTTGCGGACGATGTGGACGATTATCCGGCTATTGCCAAGGATTTACTCAGTTTTTTCCTCGATCATGATTGTTTTAGCGTTTTTACCTACAATCCCCAGGGAAAAATTCGCTTAGGATTAACTGCCGATCCCGATTATCTACAAAAATTAGCGGCACGCTGTCAAATTATGCCATTATCTACCACCGACGGGTTAGCTGCTCAGTTTAGCGAGACGGTTCTCTCCTTAATCAGCGACGGTAACTATCTTGGCAATCTTCCCGATCAATTCATCTCCGTGCAAACCACCTCTCGCGCCGAATTGTTACGGAAGACAGCCACAGCTATTATTCAAGCAGTCAAGCAAGGAGCAGTAAAATCCGAAGAAATCGCCGTTATTGCCCCCGGTTTAGACGAAATCGCCCGTTATAGCCTGATGGAAATTTTAACCGGTGCCGGGATACCCGTTCAACCCCTCAACGAACAACGACCCCTGATCAGTTGTCCTCTGATTCGGGCCTTATTGACCCTTCTCGCCCTTGTTTACGCAAATTTGGGGCGTTTAGCCCCCCAAGAGGCCATAGCGGAAATGCTGGTGATTTTTAGCCGTTATTGCTGGGATGAAGAAGAGAATTTAATTCCCGATATCGATCCAATCCGCGCCGGATTAATTGCCGATCATTGTTATCAAGTGCATCCGGAAAATCCTCGTTTATTAGCGATCGAAACTTTTCCCCGTTGGGATCGCTTAGGACAAAAAGCTTGTACTGCCTACGAAAGAATTTGTCACTGGATCGAAGGGATGAAAAAACGGCAGCAGGAAGCGAAACTTTTCCCGATTTTTGTCTTAAATCAAGCGATCGAACAATTATTAAACGATGGGGAAAATTTGCCCTTCGATCACTTGGCAGCTTTACGAGAATTAATGGAAACTGCCCAACATTTTTGGGAGATCGATCGCCGCTTGCGTGAGAGTGAACCCTGTTTTCAAAGTCCCAGCGAAACTATTAGTCAGTTTATCCAACTTTTGCGCCGTGGCACAATTACTGCTAATCCCTATCCCGTGCGACAATTTATTAAATCTTCCTCAGCAGTCACCCTAGGCAATATCTTTCAATATCGTTCTTTTCGTTCTAGTCATCGTTGGCATTTTTGGCTAGATTGTTCCTCCCCACTCTGGGAACAAGGAGGTGCTGCTACTCTTTTTGCTGCGCCGATTTTTTGGCGAGAAAGTCCATATCAACGCTGGACAACAGAAGCAGAATTAGAGGAAAATCAGGCACGTTTACAGAGAGTTTTAAGGGATTTATTGGCACGGGTAAGCGAAAAAGTTATCCTCTGTCACAGTGATTTAGGAGTATCGGGAAGCGATCAAACCGGACAACTTTTATCCTTAGTACAAGCGGCAAAAGAATATGATTATAGTATTACTTGAATTATCGGGATTGAAACTTTAGCAAGTATCTAGTGCCGATCCATAAGGAGTCATGCACACATTTCTTTACTTTTTTTGACAAAATCGCCTGTAGACAAGTGAGTAGAAGTATTTCACTTTATTGATTCTGTAGGATAGATTTTGAACGAATCTCTAATTTTGTTAAGCTAACTTAAACCAGCGATTTTAACCAACCGTACCAAGCATCTAAACCTTCTCCAGTGGTAGCGGAAACTTGAAAAACTTTCAGATTGGGATTAACTTGATAGGCGTAATCTAAACAGCGATCGAGGTTAAAATTAACGTAGGGCAGTAGGTCTATTTTTGTCAAGATCATGACTTGAGAAGCGTGGAACATATAGGGATATTTAATCGGTTTATCTTCTCCTTCGGTGACGGAAAGAATGACGACTTTGGCATTTTCTCCCAAATCAAATAAAGCAGGACAAACTAGATTACCGACATTTTCGATCATGACTAAAGAATTCATCGGTGGATCGAGTTCGATTAATCCTCTCTCTACCATTGATGCTTCTAAATGACAACCTGTTCCGGTATTAATTTGGATAACCTGACAACCGGTTTCACTAATTTTTTGGGCATCATTAGCTGTTGCTTGATCTCCCTCAATGACACTGATAGGAATAGCGGTTTTTAAATCGGCAATTGTGCGAGTTAAAAGGGTAGTTTTTCCCGAACCGGGGGAAGAAACTAGATTAAGGGCAACAGTTTTTCTCCCCTTCAACCAACCACGATTTTGTGCCGCTAACAGATTATTTTTTGCCAGCAGATTTTGCTCAACTTGGAGAATGCTACCATGAATTTGAGCGTGAATTTCCGCAGGATGATGGGGATGCTCATGATCGTGATCGTGATGGCTATGACTAATAACAGTACCATCGGCTAAAATATGTTCATGGGTTCCCGTTTGCGGATTAGTTACCCTCACTTCCGAGTTATCAGAACAACCACAGGTTACACACATAAGGATTCTGTCTCCAACGATTTGAGATTTAATTCTTGACCCTGTAAAATGACTATATTGCGACTACCACATCGATCGCAGATTCCGTAGGGATATTCTAGTTCTAGCTCATTTCCGCAATCTTGGCACTGTCCTAAACCAGAAATTTCCAGAATCTCTAACATTGCCCCCTCTATATTAGTACCTTGACAACAGGTATCAAAACAAAAAGCGATCGATTCTGGCATAATTGCCGTTAGTTTACCAATCTCTAACACCACGCGCTTAACTTTCATTCCTCGCGAGTGTTCTAAAGCAAGTTCAATAATATTTTGGGTAATTCCTAGTTCGTGCATTTTCAGTTATCAGTTATCAGGGAACAGGGAACAGGAAACAGGGAGAAGGGAGCAGGGAAATTTCAACTAAAACCCCAAAACCCCAAAACCCCAACTATCTGTTTTTTTAGTTTTCACTTTTTCCTTTAAAACTGTCTCCTGTCTAATTAACATATTCTCGGTAATTGTTCACCGACTAACATATCGAGAATCCTTTTAGTGCCGAAAGCGGTTTTTAAGTAAACTAAATTGGGGGGAGAAGCGACGACTTCCCCGATACAAGCGGCATTTTTACCGTCAGGATGGGAACGCATCACTGCTAAAACGCGATTTTCCGCCTCCGGAGGCACGACAAGGACTAATTTGCCCTCATTTGCCAGATAAAGCGGTTCTAAGCCCAATAATTCGCACATTCCTCGCACTTCTTCCCGGATGGGGATCGCCGTTTCCTGTACCTGTATTCCCACCCCTGAACTTTGGGCGAATTCGTTTAAAACTGTGGCTAATCCGCCTCTAGTGGCATCCCGCATCGCTTTAACTTCCGGGCAAACTGCCAGAATTGCAGAAATTAAAGAATTCAGAGCTTGACAATCGCTTTCGATTGTGCATTGCAGGTCTAATTCGCCCCTGGCCATCAGAATGGCGGTGCCGTGATCCCCCAGAAAACCGTTAATCAAAATGCGATCGCCAACTTGTAAATTATTGGCACTGGAATTGATTCGGGACGGAATTACTCCGACTCCAGAGGTATTAATAAATATTTGATCCCCTTGTCCCCTGGGAACGACTTTTGTATCCCCGGTGACGATTTTTACCGCTGCTTTGTCGGCGGCTATTTTCATGCTGGTAACGATGGTTTTTAGGGTGTCGATAGATAAACCTTCTTCGAGGATAAAACTACAACTGAGATAGAGAGGAATTGCCCCACCGACAGCCAAATCATTAACGGTTCCATTGACTGCTAAACTGCCAATATCACCCCCCGGAAAGAATAGGGGAGAAACCACATAGGAATCGGTGGTAAATGCCAAGCGATCGCCTATTTTAGCCAAATCTTTAATCTCAAATCGGGCTTGATCTTCAAGGGTTGCCAGTAAGTTATTATCAAAGTTATTAACAAATATCTCATTAATTAAATCCCGCATTGCTTTGCCACCACTGCCATGGGAGAGAGTGATATTTGTGTCGGTAATTTTGTGTTTTTTTAATTTTAAAGAAGCTGAAGGAGTGCTAGTCATAAATTTAAGTACAGCAGTTATCTTGATGGTGAGGTAGGAAGTTTTCGTTTTGGGTAGTCGGTGGTCGATACCAAATTAGGTTACACTTTATCCTGAGGAGAAATGCTGTCATAGCCTACTGCTAGATTATCTTAATGGGTTTCTGGTATTTCTCGCACTTTTTCTATAGTTAAGTCCAAAGCTTGAGCAATTTGTTCTACAGTTAAACCTAAAGCCAATAAACGCGGCACAGATTCCAGTTTACCTTCCAGTTTACCTTCCAGTTTACCTTCCAGTTTACCTTCCAGTTTACCTTCCAGTTTACCTTCCAGTTTACCTTCCAGTTTACCTTCTTCTCGAACGTCTTGAAAATAACGGGTTTGTTTCAGTTCATCTAAACTAAACATGGCTTCTATCTCCCGGCGACTTAGACGTGGTAATTTATAGATAAGGATCGTTTCTATTAATTGTAGGAGGTTTTGCGGTTGGGTAAATTCAGTTCGCACTCGTTCAATAAGTTGTTTGGCTGTTGCCACTGCTTGATTTTCTTTAGCAATAATTAATTTTATAGTGGCAATACCGAGGGAATCTTGATTAATATCATCTAGTTCATCTAAATATATTCGCGTCACTCTCCCAGATGTCAATAAGTCTTGGTAACGTACAACCTGATCTGATTCTACCCGACGATGGGGATAAATGACCACCCCGTGCCAATCATTGTTAAAAGCAGTTTTACTGAGATATAAGAAGATTTCAGCAAAGAAACGGCCATAAAAATTCTGATCATCTTGAAATTGCACCTCGCAGAAATAAATAGGAATGCTAGGATCGGTAATATTGGGCAAAAATACGCCATCAATACGAAAAGCTAGTTGCTTAATTTCGACGGAATCAAAGCGGTAATTCTCTGCTTCTCTGGGGGCAAGGTTGATTAATTCAAAGAAAATTGACGGATAAGATTGAAAAAGATCATAAAAAATACTGTCGGTTTTCATGGGGAACTTGTGGTGGTAAGCTCTGCAAAAAATTTTCGCTGTTTTATCCCAATTCCACTAACTTTATCTTACCATGTAGATAGAGGGTTTTCCTGCTAATCATTTTCATTATAGCAGTTATCTTTGCCAAACCAATGCTAAAAGCTAATACCTAAAATAACCGATAAATGATCGAGTCTGAACATCTCCCCCTGGTCAGGGCGCTATAGCTGACAATGAGTCGCTATAATAGAATTCGCCGATCGCTAACTTCTCCCTCGGTAAAATTTCTATGACTGGAAGACTGAACAAGCTACAACAAGATTTAAAGAACATAGAAACGGAAGTGGCAAATTTAGCCGAAAGAATGCGAGAAAAATACCGAATTTATCTTGATTTACTCGGTGAATCTCTCTATAAACAGGCGATCGGGGCAGTGTATTATATATGTACCCGTTACTATGGGGGGGAATTTCTGGCCCTCTCCCACAGCAATCGTCAGAAACTACAAGAGGAGATCAAAGCTCTAGGACAAGAGGCTAAAGCCAGTTTACAGCAATTGGGCGAGCAGAGCTTCGATCGAGGGGCATTTTCAGGGGTAGGATTCTCTAAAAGTCCAGCAGAGACAGTTAACACCCCAGATTTCTTGAAACTTTTTCTAGACAAACGGGAAAATCTAGCCGCAGCTGGAGAGATTAATAACCCCGATATTTTACTTTATTGTTGTCGAGTGCTGGAAAAAAACTGTATCGAGATTCTCAATCATCTCTCTAAACAAATTAATCAGCAACTACAAAAAGCTTATATTCTTCCCCCTCATCTACCCAGTCAAATTATCGATATGGCAATTCAAGCGGGAGAAGAAGGACAATCCCTAGGGGGAGGAAATAATATGTTAAACATTCTAGTGGAAGCTAAAAACCCTGAACCAGAGGAAGAAAAAGATGAAGATGAAGATGATGGGGATGATCATGATTTTTCAAGTGGCAAAGTCACTAAAGTAACGGCGATTCATCTACGAATGGCTGAACTCGAATTTGCTGATACGCGCTTAAGTGTCGAAAGAAATCAAATTCGCTCCCTTTGGGAACAATTAAATCGTCTAGGGGAACAATATCATCGTATTCGCAAAGAATATACTATCGCTCAAGCGGAAGCGGCATGGCGCAGTAGTTGGTACGATTAATCAGTTATAATCAAACAGGGGTATCAGGGAAGCATAATACCGGGAAATTTGGAGTCAAGAGACAATTATGAAAGGGGAAATACCCGACTGGGTGAGATTACAAAAAGCCTTATCTGTAGAAGCGGAAAAAGGTTATCCCGATCTTCAGGGAAATCAGTACCGTTTTAGCGAGTTTTTCTGTCTTAGTTTCGGGGATAATCCTCCCGTGGGAATTTCCACCAGTGAGAGAAATCGCTGGCGAGAATTAGCCCAAAAATTTGCCCAATATTCCCAGTTTAATCCCAGACAAAGACAACAATTAGTCACCGAAACTCGCAATTTTTTGCAACAATTACGGCAAACTTTAGAAGCAGCCCCCACCCCCAAAGAACCAGCTGCGGCGAAAATTATTAATACCACTCCCATCACGGCAAAGGCTAATTCTCCACGGCAAGTTACCCTCGAACAACCCTTGAAATATCTAGCGGAAGTGGGAGAGAGAAAAGCTGGTCTTTTAGAAAAATTAAACCTCCACAAAGTTGAAGATTTATTATATTATTATCCCCGGGATCATATTGATTACAGTCGTCAAGTCAATATCGCTAATTTAACCGAGGGGGAAACGGTAACTTTAGTGGGGAATGTCAAGCGCTGTAATTGTTTTACTAGCCCCAAAAATACCAAGTTAGCTATCTTTGAATTGCTCTTACAGGATCGCACTGGACAGATAAAATTAAACCGTTTTTATGCGGGAACTCGCTATACTAATCGTGCTTGGCAAGAAGGACAAAAAAAACTCTATCCCGTCGGTTCGGTGGTGGCGGTTAGTGGTTTAGTCAAAGCGGGTAAATATGGGTTAACTTTAGAAAATCCTGAATTTGAATTATTAGACAGTTCTGGGGCAAGTATTGAGTCCTTAAAAATCGGGCGTATTCTGCCGGTTTATCCCCTCACCGATGGAGTACCCGCCGACCTAATTAGAAAGGCTGTAGTCGCCGCTTTTGGGGCAGTAGAGGCGATAAAAGATCCCTTGCCTTTCGGTCTCAGAAAACAATACGGATTAATCGATTTAAAAACAGCAATTACTAACATTCATTTCCCTAATAATGCCGAGATTCTCAGTCAAGCGCGACGGCGATTAGTCTTTGATGAATTCTTCTTTTTACAATTGGGGTTTCTGCGGCGGCGGCAACAGTATCGTCAGACACAGAAAAGTGCTATTTTTAGTGCTAAGGGTCAATTAATTGATCGATTTAATCAGATAATTCCCTTTCAATTAACTAATGCTCAAAAACGAGTTATTGAGGAAATTTTAGAGGATTTAGATTCTAGCACCCCGATGAATCGTCTTGTGCAGGGGGATGTGGGTTCTGGCAAAACAATTGTCGGAGTTTATGCTATTTTAGCAGCCCTACAATCCGGTTATCAAGCGGCATTAATGGCTCCCACGGAAGTTTTAGCGGAACAACATTATCGTAAGTTAGTTAGCTGGTTTAATCTCTTACATTTACCCGTAGAATTATTAACTGGTTCCACAAAAACCGCTAAAAGGCGAGAAATTCACGCCCAATTAGAGACAGGAGAATTACCACTTTTAGTGGGAACTCATGCCCTAATTCAAGATGCAGTTAATTTCCGCAAATTGGGGTTAGTTGTTATTGATGAACAGCATCGTTTTGGGGTACAACAAAGGGCAAGATTATTAAGCAAAGGAGAGTCTCCCCACGTTTTAACCATGACAGCAACACCGATTCCCCGTACTTTAGCTTTAACCCTGCATGGGGATTTAGATGTGAGTCAAATAGACGAATTACCCCCCGGCAGACAACCGATTCAAACCACCGCTTTAAATGGCAATCAAAGAAGGGCTGCCTATGATTTAATTCGCCGTGAAATTGCCCAAGGCAGACAAGCTTATGTGATTTTTCCCTTAATTGAAGAATCGGAAAAATTAGATGTGAGGGCTGCGGTGGAAGAATATCAAAATTTATCAGAAAAGATTTTTCCTAATTTTAATATCGGTTTACTCCATGGTCGCATGAGTTCCGCCGAAAAAGAGGAAATCTTAACAGCTTTTCGCGATAATATTCTACAAATTATTGTCTCAACTACGGTTATCGAAGTGGGGGTGGATGTTCCCAATGCCACGGTGATGTTAATTGAAAATGCCGAACGTTTTGGCCTTTCACAATTGCATCAATTACGGGGGCGCGTGGGCAGAGGCTCCCATCAATCCTCCTGTTTACTTTTAAGTGGCAGTAATAGTGCTAATTCCCGTCAAAGATTAACGGTTTTGGAACAATCCCAAGATGGCTTTTTTATCTCGGAAATGGATATGCGATTTCGCGGTCCGGGGGAAGTTTTAGGACAACGACAATCGGGTTTACCAGATTTTGCCCTCGCTAGTTTAGTCGAGGATCAAGAGGTGTTAGTTTTGGCAAGAGATGCCGCCGAAAAAATTATGTTAGATGATCCCCATTTAATCACTTTGCCCAATTTGAAACAAGCCTTAGAAGCTAAATATCAACGGATGTTGGGAGCGGATATTTTAACTTGATTTAGATGTTCAGTGATCAGTAAACAGTAATACTAAATCCAGTTATTAAAAACTGATTATTTATTCTCCGTTTTGCATAGCCCATACTCAACGGATTTACTATTACTTCCGATTTTATCACTCAATCCAAGCCTTTGGGGGGTTCTACCCCCCAAACCCCCCGTTGGGGGCGTGGCGCCGCCCCCAAACCCCCCGCGCATTAGTTTTTCGGTGGGATGCTTACAGACGGCTGCTGACACATCTGTAATAATTTAAGAGTCACTCCACTTGCATGAGTGCCTCTTCTGATATGTAGCCTATACTCAGTGGATTTAGTATAATCAGTAAACAGTAAACAGCGAAAAGACAGCAGCAAACTGCCATTTGATGAGGCTCACTTAATACATACTGCTCACTCAAAACTCAAAACTCAAAACTCAAAACTCAAAACTCAAAACTTAAAACTTAAAACTCAAATCTGATAACTGATAACTGATAACTGATAACTGATTCAATTAACCAAATTTAATCATTTCTCGTCCTGCCATCACGGGTAATTCCCCTTTTAAAATCGGAATCAATGTCTCGCGAATTCTGTCCGCATCGGGGGGACAACCCGGCATAAAAATATCGATGGGAATGACTTGATGGACCGGCAGCACTTGATCTAATAATTCGGGAACGATACCGGGTTCTTCTGGTAGTTGAGGTGTGTTATCTCCTAACTCTAAATAAGCCCTTTTTAGCACGGGATCGGCAGTTCCTAACATATTCCGCATAGCGGGAACATTAGCAGTCACGGCGCAATCACCAAAAGAAACGACGGTTTTGGTATTTTGGCGGACTAGATGAATTAGTTCTAAATTGTCCTGATTAGCGATCGCTCCTTCCACTAAACAGACATCGACATTTTCGGGATAGGTTTTCAGATCGCAGCCGACGGGACTATACACCACGTCAACTTTTTCGGCTAATTCTAACAGCCATTCATCCAAATCGAGGAAGGACATATGGCATCCCGAACAACCGGCTAACCAGACAGTAGCGAAGCGAATTTTACTCATAATTTTAATTCCTTGGTTGGTATTGTTGGCTGAGTTGCAATTTGGTCAAAAGGATCAAACGAAAAGAAATTCTCTTTTAAGCTATTTTTGCCTCCCGGATAAACTCTTGCATTTTTTCCTCAAAGAAAGGGGCTAAATCTAGATTTTTCCAGTCTTTAAGTAGCTCAAAAATAATCGCCTCTGATGCAAAATTTCCTGTATAGGAAATAAAAGAAAAAGGACGTTTGCTGAAATTGAGCAAACAGCTTAAAATCGTGCAATGGTCTTTTACTCCAAAACCAAGAGAACAGGTTTTATCTCGATCTTTTACTCGCCAATTATCAGCATTTTTGGCATAAATATCTAGGGCAACTAAAGCGGAATCCACCTCTCTAGAATATTTAATTAAGAGCGAATACAAAACCCTAGGCTCTTGACTGACATCAGACAAAATTTCAATTATCCGACAAGGAATACTAGAAAATTGCGCCGTCAAATTGGAGAGAGACTGACACATTTCTAGGGCTTGTAGAAATTGCGATTCCGGTGATGTGGTCATAATTATCTTGTTTGCTGAATTGAATCGGACCAAGGATATTGTTTTTGTGCCAGTAAATGCGCTTGTTGCTGCGAAAAGCCTCGATTAATCACTAAGTCAGATTCGTAGATTTCATGATTGAGAAACATCCGATCAAGATTATTCCCTTGAGCGCCAGCGAGTCTTCGCCAAGCTGCTACCATTAAACCTTCGGGAAAAAATTGATATCGAGACACTCCCGATCCAAAAGCGTAATCCTTGGCGCGTCGGATATCGATTTCCGAGATTTCGTATTGGGCAGCAATCCCTAGGATATCTTGATTATTACCCATAATCTGATCATATTCCTCCCTTACCTTGGCGGTTAATTTCTGCTCGTAGATATCTAAATGCGCCCATCGATCACTATCACCCTCCATCGATTACTTTAACGCGTCCATTGGTGTTGAGTCCTAGCGTTAACTAAAAATTCCAACTTCGAGCGATCTTCCTCTTTTTCAGAAACGGCGGAACCCTTACGGAATATCGCCCCGGTTGGACAAGCGGCAACACATTTGCCGCAGGAAGTACAGGCAGAAACGCTGCCCCAAGGCTGATCCATTCCCGCAATAATTTTATCTTTTTCGCCGCGATAAGCCAGATCCCAAACGTGCGCCCCTTCAATTTCATCGCAGACTCGCACACAACGGGTACAGAGAACACAACGATTATGATCGATACCGAAAAGATGATGGGAAATATCCACTTCTCGCTTGGGAAAACGATAGGGAAAACGACTATGATCCATACCCACTTCGATGGCTAAATCTTGTAATTCACAGTTACCATTAGCCACACAAACTGCACAAACGTGATTGCCTTCAGCGAATAATAATTCCACCGTCATGCGGCGATATTCTTTCAGTTTTGGGGTATCGGTATGAACCACCATTCCTTCCGCCACCTCCGTTACACAGGCGGGTAATAATTTATTAATACCTTCAATTTCTACCAAACATAAGCGACAGGCGGCCACTTCGGAAACCCCATCGAGATGACAGAGGGCGGGAATTTTTATTCCTACCTGACTAGCTGCCGCCAGAACTCGCGAACCTGCTTCGATCGCTACATCTTTGCCATCAATGCTTAAAGTGATTACGGACATAAAAATTATTCTCCTTGAGGATAATATCCCTCTCCTTCCATAGGCCACGGTTTGCCACCAAAGGTGGGATTTTTACAGAAAGTTTTAACCTAGACAATCGGCTAAGTCTTTTGCGGGGGTGGTAATCGGCTGCAGGTGATAGGTATCGGCGAGGAATTTCAGGACGTTAGGGGAGATAAATGCCGGTAAAGTTGGTCCCAGACGGATATTTTGCATACCTAGATGCAGCAGGGTGAGCAGTACAGCGATCGCTTTTTGTTCGTACCAAGAGATAATTAGGGATAGGGGTATCTCGTTGACGCTAACGTTAAAAGCGTTGGCTAATCCTAGGGCGATTTTGATGGCACTATAGGCATCGTTACATTGTCCCAAATCCATTAGCCGGGGTAATCCTTCGATGCTACCTAATTGTTTGTCGAAAAAGCGGAATTTTCCGCAGGCAAGGGTTAAAACGATACAATCTTCGGGAACTTGTTCCACAAATTCGGTGTAGTAATTGCGATCGGGTTTTGCCCCATCGCAGCCACCAACTAGGAAGAAGTGACGGATTTTACCCTGTTTAAGGGCATCAACCACCGTATCAGCGACACTGAGGACGGTATTGTGGGCAAATCCTACCATTACCTGCCGAGGTTCGCTTATTTCAGTAAATCCGGGCAATGACAGTGCTTTAGCAATCACGGGACTAAAATCGATCGCACCGTCAACTGTTTCTAAGCGGTTAATATGGGCATAACCCACAGGTCCGAGGGTAAAGAGTTTACTTTCATAGTTTTCGTGGGGGGGCATGAGACAATTAGTAGTTAAAACTATTGCCCCCGGAAACTTAGCAAATTCTTTAGTTTGATTTTGCCAAGCGGTTCCATAATGACCGTAGAGATGGGGATATTTTTCTTTTAGTTTTGGATAACCGTGAGCGGGTAATAATTCTCCGTGGGTATAGACTGTTATGCCAGTATTGGCAGTTTGTGCCAGTAAAGCTGCCAATTGTTTAATATCATGGCCGGAGACTAAAATGGCTTTACCTAAACGCGGATTTAAGGGAACATTTGTCGGTATGGGATGACCGTAGGTTTCGGTATGACCTTGATCTAATAATTCCATGGCCCGCAGGTTTGCTGCCCCGACTTTTAGACAGATTGCCACCCAATCATTCAGGTTTAAATCCCCCCGATCAATTGCCGCTAAAGTCTCTTGGATAACCTGATAAACCGAGTCATCCTCTTGACCTAATTCCTGAGCGTGGAAAGTATAGGAAGCAAGACCTTTAACTCCGTAGATAGCGGTTAACTTTAGGGAAAAAATATCGATGTCCTGCACTTTTTCAATTAGTTCTAAGGATACTTCTTGACCTTGGCTAACTAGGCTCTCATTAAAATTAGGCTGATAGTTGGCAAGTGCAGACCAGTCCAGGGATCCCAATTGTGCTTTTAAATTTTCCCGAATCTCTAAACAACGCTGAATATAATCGGTAAAACGTCGTTGATCGAAGTTCACATTGGTCATGGTGGCGAAAAGCGACTCACAGGTAAAAATATCGGCTTCGCGAGTAGATATCGCCGCTTCTTTGGCTTTTAAAACTACCGATGCTAATCCCCGCAGACAATAAACTAATAAGTCTTGAACAGCGTTGACTTCGGGACTTTTTCCACAGGATCCCCACTGATGGCAACCATTACCACTAGCGGTTTGTTCGCATTGTTCACAAAACATAAGTTTTCTCTCTTTTTTTCAGTAGATTGACAGATTGTTGCGATTTGTTCTACTAAGTTCAATCCCGCTTTTTTGAAAGTTATTTATTAGCCTTCACCCGGCAAGAATTATGGATTTTACGACTGGAAAGCTTGTCTTGACAGCCTCTCCTCTCTGAACTATGTTTTTATTCTCTCACTCTTTTTACCAGTTGGGTTCTGATTTTATATTTCCTCAAGAATTACCGATTAAACAATTATTTAGTTGTCTTATTTAAATTAAGTATTTTTGATGATTTTTATGATATAATGAGCGAAATTTTCGATTTTTAGGCGGTCAATTATACTAAATCCCTTGAGTATAGGCTACATATCAAGAGAGGCACTCATGCAAGAGGCAAAGGGGAGAATAAATAATCAGTTTTTGATAACCAGATTTAGTATAATTTCTGATATGTCAAATCAAGAAACTAAACCAGCATCTATTTCTCTGAATGCTAGGAAGCAATCTGTTGATTTTCCTCAAAACCCTGAACAGCCACTTCTAGTTGAAGAATTGGAATGGTCAGAAACCGAGGTCAAAGAATCTTATTATCACCTCCAACACCTTGAAAATGATTGGAATGCACCTAAAATAAATATTTATTACAAGCTTTAATCGAGGTGATTTAAAACTTTGCTTCTAGTCCAGCTTGTTTGCAAATGACATTGGCTGTTACTTTATCAATAGTACGGTATCTTTTAATGGGAATAGTTTTTTCTCCATTGGTATAGATAGAGTGATTCCCGCCTTCCCTGAGAAGATAAAAACCATTTTCTTCAAAATATTTGATTAGATCTCT
Source organism: Microcystis sp. M109S1 (assembly GCF_020247025.1). Taxonomy (NCBI): domain Bacteria; kingdom Bacillati; phylum Cyanobacteriota; class Cyanophyceae; order Chroococcales; family Microcystaceae; genus Microcystis; species Microcystis sp. M109S1. The sequence continues at coordinate 7,456 of NZ_JADBRW010000281.1, read as the reverse complement.
GCGTTTTACTGACATCTTAAATACTTAGATAAATTGATTCTAACAAGCATTCTTCTAGAGGAATCGGTTGGTTTTGTTGTTGATAGGCTAAAATCATTTCAAAGAGAGCATCTTTGAGCATTTCTCGACATTCTTCTAAGGTTGCTCCTTCGGTAATCACTTCTGGCCATTCTATCAGTTGTCCCATGTAACCAGAGGGAATTTTTGTATATTTAGCAGTATATTGATTGAGCATAGTTATCTCTTTTTTTATCTACTTAACTTAGCAATGATTGAAACCGCTCATCTCCCCGAATCTGCTCAAAATCTTGATCCGTTTTCGCCATATCTTGATATTCGGTATGGAGGTTGTCAGTCAGGAATTATTGCATCAATCATTTCTCTCCGATTCTTGCGATAAATATAGAAATCGCTATCTAAAGTTAACACAGAACTGCTTTCAATTAATTCAGTCATCCTCACCAAACAAGCATCAGCAAAAGACATGGGAACGGATTGATAACGCTGTCTTAACTCTCGGATGACTTTGACTTCATCATTTAGGCTAAAATCTATTTTAATTGTTCCCCGTTCAATTAAAGACATTATTGCATCTTCACTCCCATAAACATCTTGTAAAATAAAACAGGATTCAGTGATAACTGCCTCACAAGTTAATAAAGGTTTGGCAACTTTTTCCCATTGCTGAATTGCCCAATTGTGATAATTATCACTCCGGTCGAGAACGGCGACTAAGACCCCCGTATCTAGAATTACTCTTTTAAGCATATTAGACTAGATGCTTTTTTTTAAATTCCCTCTTTTTTAGGGATAAATCTCCTTTACCACTGTCTAAACACCCCACTAAGTCTCCGGCTGATTCTAAAGCAGAAATTTCTCTTTCTTCCTCATGAATTGCTGTCTTATCTGCTTTAAGTTGCAAAAATTCAATAAACTCTATTACTTGTTGTTGTTGTTGTGGGTTGAGGGTTTGCAGTTTTTCTAAAATGGTTTGTTGGTGGGTGGTTGCCAGTGTCATAGCAATTGTTCTCCTGATAGGATAGAAAGTTGTGACTTAAGAGTTATTATACCCTAATTCTGATGATAGGATTGCTTTCGACATAGATAGTTATCTCTTTTTGGGTTTTCTTAACTTAGCAATGATTGAAACCGCTCATCTCCCCGAATCTGCTCAAAATCCTTATCCGTTTTCGCCATATCTTGATATTCGACATCAAGATTGATGGCGCGTTGTAAGTTTCCTAAGATTTAATAATGTTCTGGCAATATATTTTAGCTGTTGCTACTGAGATAACAGATTGACAACTAATCAAAAAGTTCATACCTAATAAACCATCTACCCGCAAAACTGCTGGAATATTGTAGGCCATAACTTCAAAATTTTTGAGAAGTTGTCCTATACAATTAAACCAAGCAATTTGAATTATAGGTATCGGAGGGGTAGTTCCTTTGCCAGTTACTATTGTTTGCTTGCTTTGAGGATTATTTAGATTGTAACCTAAATCTTCTAAGATTTTGACAGGCAATATTGTCATACTAGAGCCTGTATCAACCAATAAAGTAACTCGATAAAAATCTCCCTTATTTATTCCGCCAATCATGGCATTAATTTTAAACAAATTTTGACCATGACGCAGCAATGACTGAGGTTTATTATAAGTCATATAATCACCACTATATTATCAGGAATAATGCCAGTGTATTCAATAGCTACTGGTTGTCCTTGTCGTAAAGAAAGTTGATTATAAACTTCATCTCTGTTGGCTGAATGGGTTAAAACTTGTCCTTGAATAACATTAAGTTCCTCATCTAGTTCAGGATTGAGGATTAGTACCCATTGCTCCGGATAAAACTGACAGATTTCTTGTCTGCTTAGAAGATTTGGACTTTCTGTTTGAGATAGGGTAGTAGCTTTCATAATTGTTAATTATTTAAAGTTAAATTGTCTTACTTAATTATACTATAAACAGAGTTATTCGTCAATATTAACCAACAATCTCTGAAACCGCTCATCTCCCCGAATCTGCTCAAAATCTTGATCCGTTTTCGCCATATCCTGATATTCGACATCAAGATTGATGGCGCGTTGTAAGTTTTCGATAGCTAATTCTACATTGTTTTGTAAGCCATAACAAACAGCTTTATTGTAGTAAGCATTAGCATCATTTGAATGAATTTTAATAGATCGATCAAAAGATTCTAGTGCATCTTTATATCGTCCCATACAAGTTAAAGCATATCCTCGATTATCCCAAGCTTCATGGTAATCGGGTTTAATTTCTAAAGCTCGATCGTAAGATGCGATCGCTTCTTCATACCTTCCTAAGTCATCTAACGCACTCCCTCGGTTGTACCAAGCTTCATGAAAATCGGGTTTAATTTCTAAAGCTTGATCGTAAGATGCGATCGCTTCTTCATACCTTCCTAAGTTATCTAACGCAATCCCTCGGTTGTACCAAGCTTCATGGAAATCGGGTTTAATTTCTAAAGCTCGATCGTAAGATGCGATCGCTTCTTCATACCTTCCTAAGTTATCTAACGCAATCCCTCGGTTGTTCCAAGCTTGATGGTCATCGGGTTTAATTTCTAAAGCTTGATCGTAGGATGCGATCGCTTCTTCATACCTTCCTAAATTACCTAACGCAATCCCTCGGTTGTACCAAGCTTCATGGTAATCGGGTTTAATTTCTAAAGCTTGATCGTAGGATGCGATCGCTTGTTCATACCTTCCTAAGTTACCTAACGCAACCCCTCGGTTTGTCCAAGCTTCATGCTTATCGGGTTTAATTTCTAAAGCTCGATCCCAAGATGCGATCGCTTGTTCGTATTCTTTTCCCATTGCATGAATTAAACCTTTTTCATGCCACAATTGAGATGCTCGAACAGGATCGAGAGATGGGGAATCGCTTAAATAGGCCTTAATTTCGGCCAACTTTTCCTGTCGTTGTTGGGGAGTGAATTGCTGATAGGTATCGAGATCGCTGTCTAAATAAACCAGTCTTATAATTTCTCTGTGCAATATGTCCTTATCGGTCGGAAATTCATAAACTCCCGAATACCAATCAAAAAAATCCGACGCACGACGAATAAAATACCGCAAGGCAAATTCCGGCAATAAGAATACTAAAGTAAAGGGAAATTGCCGCTCAAATCGCTCACGGGATAGGTTTAAATAGCCTAAAATCTTAGGAACTCCGGCCCAGGTTCCTCCATAAACTGGACTTTGACTCGACAAGAAATAGCCTTGACTTTCCGCTTCTTCGTAGCGCAGTAGTGCATTTTCTAAACCTCGCACAAAAAGAATGTTTAGATTGGTATAATTTGGTAGATCGACAATTTTCTCATACAAATTATCGGTTTCTGAATCAAGTTGCAGGACTTGAATATTTTTATTGGGTAAATCTTGACTGATTCCCCGAATAATCTCATCAGCTTGCACGGGAGAACAGCGAACAAAGAGTAAATTAAAGCCATTTTTTCGTCTGAGCGATCGCAGTAATGCTTGATAGGATTCTGCTGCTGTTAGGGGTTGCTCTTCTAGCAATCCTTCAAAATCCGATTCCTGAGAGTTAGTTAAGGGTTTTACTTTTTGGTTTGTCATTATTATATGTAGCTGTATTCAGAGTTATGAGGTACAATGATTTTCTTACCTGTTCCCTGTTTCCCGCTCCCCATTCATAATTCATCATTCATAATTCATCATTAAACTCCTTAATTTCGGTAATTAAAGGATGCACATCATACCAACTTTTTAACTCTGCATCTGCATCAAAATAAGCATATTGTAAAACACAACGATTGAATAATAATTTACGATGAGCTTCATCATTTTGAATTTCGTTGGTACGATGTACCTTAGCCAGAATTTTCCACTGCTCGTGTTCTACTGTTCTCCGATAGACATCTCTAGCTTGGGTTATTGCTCTTTGAGCAGCTTTTGCGGTAATGGGTAAAGCATCCACATGATCTAAAGCGGTTTGCATTAATAAAATTAAGTTTCGTACATGACCTCCAGTCATTAAACATAATCGCTCCAGAACTTCTTGACTTTCAAAAATATCTGTTTCTAGCTTTTTCGTTGGTAAAAATTGCTGGGTTCTTTTCTCAATAATAGCCTTAATTTTTGCTATACCATCAGGATTAATAGTACGATCAAGATTGCGGATCATAATCATCGGTAAAACCATCGGGTCATTATCATAAATATCGCGGAGATCATTGGCCCGATTAGAATAGGCCATTGAAATAGGTATAGTATAAATCAAATGACAATTTAACCCCTTTAATTGATCGGCTCGATCTAAAAAAATCTCATCATGATTAGTTTTATGATCTCGCCGATTTATTGGTACAATGCGATCTAAGTTATCAACAATTACCACTAATTTTTTTGAATCATCTAAGACAGTTTTGCTATTATCGATAAACTCATTTAGTGCTGTTAACAGCGTAACAGTATGAGGATTAATTTTATTTCTTATTTCTTGTCTTTGACTGGGAATTGCCCGAATCGCCGCAGACAATTTACCAAAATATTTAATTAAATCTCCTGTTTCTAGTTTAACATCTTCAACTTTAATCTCTGTTAAAGCTAAATCAATTAAATCCTGCCAACGGGATTTAATCCAGTTTTTTAAGGGGGTTGAATTAGCCTGTTTTAGTTGTTCTAATAAATGGCGCGTACAGGCAATGAGAATATCTGTATATTGAGCATCTTCTGGATCGATATCATCTTCATCTGCCGCAAAATAAACAACAAAACAATTTTTTTGCTCTAGATATTTTTTCAGGCGCAATAATTCCGTGGATTTCCCCCCTCCTCGATGTCCTGTGTAGAGTTGATGGGTGTACTCTGTTGGCAGCGCACGAATAATTTTTCTGCCTAAATCTAGACGGACATCGGCATCCGCTCTCACTGCTTTTAGATCTACATAAAAGGGACTATCGGCAGGTAAAGGAACTGGTTTAAAGGCATGAGCAAGATTAGCGATTAATTGTTCAGACATAGGCGACGATAGCTTGATTGATGTCATTATTATAACAATACTTATTTACAAGATGTTATACCAAATCCGCTTTTAATATTACGATGAACTCCCGATCGAACTTCAAAAACCCAGTTAGGGATTTTTCTCCCACTTCCCACTCCCGATTAAAATTGAATTTCACTCATATCTAGGGATAAAAAGCGATCGAGTCCTAAATACATCCAATAAATAGAGTTTGGGGATTCCTGAATAGTTTTTTGAAATCCCAAGTCTGCGGCTAATTTCTCATAATCGGGATGGATAATCAAGGTATGTAAATCGCAGAGATTAGGAAAATCTAAGGTCATTCTCTGGAGAGTTTTTTGGGCATCTTGCAGGAAGATTAAACGATATTTCTCTAAATAATTAGCATCAATCATCCAACTGCGAATAAATACCGAAAGACAATTTTCATCTCCCACGGATGCCATTTTAAAAGGATCCTGTTCGTTGATCGCACTTAGATGTAAACTCTTGTTAGGAGAGGTAAAAAAATTCGCTTCCGACTCGTTCGCAGTGGGATAGAGGAGATAAAAACCGACGGGATTAAGATTATCTACCCGACGCAAAACTCGCATACCTGTAGTGTAATCTTTTGCCCAACCCCGCAACAGACGAGAAATGCGATGGGGAATTGCTTCAGCATTGCGATTCATCCAGTTATAATTGCCTGTCAGCAAGTTAGCTACAGGAATCGCATCACAACGGGGATTAAATTGATCTAATTGCAATTCTACAGATGATTCTGAGCTATCAGGCTCTAAAATCCCCGCAATTGGTTTGATTTTAACTCTGGTTGTGTTGCCGTCAAAAAATTTTTCAATTAAACCAAGGGCTGCTAATTTATCTAACATCATCCCAGCAGAGCGATCGCTGCCCTGGTCCTGATCCTGATAAAATAAATCCGATGCTTGTCGATGGGTACAGATAATGGCAGTGGTGGGAAAAATTAACTGGAATAAAGGGGGTTTTACCTGTCCCTCGTTGGCGATCGCATAAATCCAGAGACGCAGAAAACAAGTGGCACGCACCCGGGTTAATCCTACTTTCCCCACCAAGCGATCGATCATCTGTTCTTGTTTTTCCCAAGAATACCAAATTTTCAGATGTTTAATCTCCATCTTTTTGGTCCTAGATTCTAACAACGATTATACTTCATAAGCTAAACGGCGCTTAACCTGCATGATCCAATAGCTATAACCCTTTTGGAGTCTATATCGGTGATCCGAAGTAAAAGCCGTTTAGCTTACTTCACCCCACTTCACCCTAATTCCCCCCAGTTCTCAACCCTCCCCCGACTAGATAGCGCTCATTGTTGTTGCATCCTTAGAACAGACAGAATGGGTGCAGAAACGTTTAGGAGACGATTATGAACGATAAAAAATACGGTACTGCTCCCAGTCATACTCAAGCGTGGATTTTTCAAACTTGGTTATCTTTTATTGTCTCTATTTCTGCCACTTCTTTAGGGGTTGTTTATCTGCCAGTAGATCCGTGGATTAAAGGTTATTTAGGCATGGGTTTACTATTTACCGTCGGTTCCACCATTAATTTATCAAAAACTGTCCGCGATGTCGAAGAATCTAAACGCTTAATTAATCGCATTGATGAAGTAAAGTTAGAACGGATATTGACTCAGTACGATCCTTATAAGGATTAGTTTTTCCCAGTTATTGGTTATCAGTTTTTTCGATTATTCTCACCCTTTTTTATGACTTAGGAGAGTTTATATGCTATTTACAACTAATCTCATCGGTGTGACCAAAGGAATAATTTCTCTTTTACAAAATCTGGGTAACATTCTGTCTGTATATGATATTGAAGATGGCTTAAAAGAGAGTTGTTTACAGCGATTATCTTGGCGATATGTTAAAAGCGATCCCCTAAGGGAGCATCTCACCTTTGTAACTCCTAAATTAAGTTTTATGTCAAGCTATTTTGAAAGCCTTGCTAGAAGACAGTTTCATCGACAAGTATAATTACTCACTTGCAAAAATGAGATGCCTCCTCCCTAATAAATAAACAAACCAATAGATACTTGAGGCAATGATGATTGCAGAATTAAATATCCGGTTAGAAGCCCACGAAAAAACAACCGAAGAGATAAGGGTACGGAAAGAAGATATCGACCAGCAGTCGGCCGAGTTTAACCAATGGATGACCAGAATCAAAGCAAGGCTGGAGGCAATCGCAGGCAAGATCGAACGGGCCAAAAACAACACCAAGTAGAGCGAACGCAAAGCGCTCGCTACGCCAGATCGCATTCTCTCGCTCAAAGGAAAAGGTGCTTCATCGAAAATTTTGGGTGGGAAACCCCGCCGTTCTAGGTTGGCTTTACGTTAGAATTAAAAAGACCGTCTCGAAAACCAAGTGGGCGGACAGCACCTTGAAAACTCGGCTTAGGGGGTTCGGTTCAGAAAAGCTTGTCC
>NZ_JADBRW010000280.1:0-14296 GCF_020247025.1 Microcystis sp. M109S1 | reverse complement strand
GCATTGAGCAAGCCATCGAGCACGCCATTGAACAAGGCAGACTAAACAAAGCACTAGAGGCGGTCCCTCGTTTGTTAGCCTTAGGGTTAAGTGTTGAGCAAGTCGCATCCGCCTTAGAATTAGAGGTTGAACAGGTTAGAGCTATACAAAACGGGAGATAAAAAATGCGATCGCATTGTAAAATAAGAGCATGAAAACTGACACGATTTTTTATCAACTCTTGCAATCTTTCCCCTCTATCTTCTTTGAATTAATTCAACTCCCTATCAACGAAGCGAATAACTACCGCTTTGACTCAGTGGAAGTCAAACAACTTTCCTTTCGTCTTGATGGAGTCTTTCTGCCTCAAAATAATCACCGTTGGGACGAGGATAAAGTTATCCCCTCACCCAACCTTACTTACCAACGATTTAAGAAACCGCCACCATTACCCCAGCGCGGTCGGGAATTAAAGAAACCGCCACCGTCAGACCAACCATTACGCCAGGGCCGCGCATTAACGAAACTACCACCGCGACCATCTACCCAACCACCGGCACGACTATTCCCCCAACCGCGATTGCCACCATCTCCCCAGCCTAAAGCTTGTAAACTAGGATCGGCAGTACCTTCCGGCAGTTGGTTAACCCGTTCGCGTACAGCGCTAGATAGACGACTTAAACGCGCTTCAATGGGATTAGCCTCGTCTGAGGCGGCCTGAGCGGTGCTAGTCAGACCGAAGGCAGATAAAGCGAGAAGAAAGCCGACTAAACCGGTTTTATTGCGAATATTCACCTGAATTTATGCTCCTATTTGGCTTCTTGGGGATTAATTTGGGCGTGTTCGATAACTTTGAAGGCAAAAAACCCCTTTAATAATTCTGGGGGGATGGGAACCATGCCTTGACTACCGAACCAGCGATCGATTTGACTAACGGTAGCCGTATCATTGGTGATGTAATCCTGCATCATTTTAACAATGGCATAGTTGACATCATCCAAAAAAGTAGAGTTATTTTCGGGAACCATGCAAGCGATGCCAAAATTAGCTAGAGCTTCTTCGGGGACGATTTCGTAGATTTTAGGGTTATCTCTGAGGATTGTTCCCGCTAAAGAGATGCTATCCCCTGCTATTGCGTCGATTTTACCGGTTTTTAAAGCTTCGATCGCTTCTTCTACGGTGCTGTAGGTAGCAACAATTGTCGCTTGCGGTTGTACTAATTTAATCACATCCACGGCCACAGAAGTGGGAACCAAGGCGATGCGTTTACCGATTAGGGATTGAGGAGTGGAGAGATTGCTGCCTTTTTTGGCTAAAATCCTAATCCCAGAAATGCTGTAACTGATGGAAAAATCGACAACTTTCGCCCTTTCCCAAGTAAAAGCCGTACTACAAGCGATATCGATTTCCCCGCTACGAATGAGATTAATTTTCTCTCCGGGTTGGTTAGCTTCAATCATTTGCAGGGTGACGGGACGACCGAGACGAGTTTCCAATCGTTTTCTAATTCGTTCTAACACATCCATAGAATAGCCGACTAATTCCCCTTTATCATCGATGTAGGAGTAGGGAATCGCATCAAAACGGGTTCCTACGGTCAAAAACCCCGTGCGAGCCACTTTTTCCACCACTGTTTCCGCTAAACTTGCACTAGCGAGGAACATGGGTAATATGCAACCTAGTCCCACTAACTGTAAAATTTTCTTCATAAATCGAGTGCTTGCTCCCGTACAAACATAACTATACTAGAATTCGCTAAAAAATCTTCAAGGTTTCCATAATAATTTCTGTGAACTTTTACAAATTAGATGGCGGTTCAAGGCGAATTAATTGACCGTTACCTTCATCGGTGAGCAGGTATAAAAATCCGTCGGGACTTTGACGCACATCCCGGACCCTCTGACCGATGGGAATCGCTTCTTGATTGATAATTTCACCGGATTTATCCACTGACAGACGGCGAATATCCCTGGAAACTAAACCACCGGCGAATAAATTTCCCTGCCAATTAGGAAAGCGATTACCGGTATAAAAGACCAATCCCGAAGGAGCGATCGCAGGTGTCCAAATTGTTTTCGGATCGATCAGCCCGGGGCGAGATTTTTTGCTGGAAACTGGGGTATTAGTGCCGTACTCTTGACTGGCAGAAACCACTGGCCAACCGTAATTTTTACCTTTTTCAATTAAATTTAATTCATCCCCTCCTTTTGCTCCGTGTTCTGTTGCCCAGACTCTTTTAGTCATTGGATCAAAGCTGATTCCTTGAATATTCCGATGACCATAACTCCAAATTTTAGAACCCGCAAAAGGATTATCTTTAGGTAGAGAACCATCGTCATTGATGCGGATAATTTTACCTAAATGACTTTGCATATTTTGGGACTGTTTTCTAATTAAATCTCCCGCTAATTGTAGGGGAGGATTACCCCCGTCCCCAATCGCTACCAATAAAGTGCCATCCGGTAGCCATAATAACCGCGAACCGAAGTGTTGAGAGCCGGTTTTTGCCTGGGAAACTTCAAAAATAATCTGCACATCTCGCAAACTTGTACCATCATAAACCGCACGAGCGACGCGGGTACGATTAGCCTCCTGGTCTCCGTGGGCATAAGTTAGATAAATCCAGCGATTTTGGGCAAATTGGGGATGAATTGCCACATCGAGCAGTCCTCCTTGTCCGACGGCAAAAACTTCGGGAACTCCAGCGATGGCTTTTGGGTTTAATTTACCCTCTCTAACCACTCTTAAACGACCGGGGCGCTCTGTGATCAGGATTTCCCCGTTAGGTAGCCAAACCATCGACCAAGGATGCTCTAAACCCTCGATTACGGTCACTTTTTGCCATTGATTTGTCTGGGAATTATTCGCCGAAGTTAATACATTTGTGCCTTGACAACTGGAGATAATCATGGTAAGCAAAACGCTAGATACTAAAGGCGAGAAAATGCGATTGAGAGAATTAAGCATTAGTTGGTAACTCCCCAAGTTTGCCATAGCATAGACATCATTAAGGTTGGTTCGGGTTAATTGCTCGTACAAACTATTTGGCAATACCTCTAATTTTCGCTTTTACTTTTTCAATGAATGAAGAAGAATTCACATCATGGAGATGTTGTTTACTCGCTTTACTTAGGATTGATGCCACTAAACCAAAGGAGGACTGAGAAGAAAAAATCAAATCATTACAACTAGCTAACAAATACATATCCATTAATGCTTCTCATTTTGAACGCGATCGTGACATTGATCCCAGTTCTGGTGCATTCTTTCTCCTGAGGGTGTAAACCATTTTGTGGTGGTGATAATATTTGGGAATTCCTGTTGAAATTTTTCAACAACTTCTTGAGAATCTGTAGCCAAGAAAATGCTGTTAAATTTATTGTTTTTGTTGATTTTTTTAGTATTAGTAATTAGCTTATCTAAAGGAATCTTCATGTCTGTGTATCTGACATGAACGCCTAGGGTATTCACTCCAAAGTAAGATGATCTGAAATCTTCGATAGACTGAACAATTTCGGGTTTCAGGCTTAGATGAGAGTTTAATACCTGTTTGATAATAGTACGATCATCCATTTTTGCCAAGTAATCGAACTTGCCATGAAAAAGTTGTCTCATCTGGTTGATTTTATGAGTATAGGCACAGAAAACCAGAATCTCACTCTCATAATTTGTTCTAGATAATTCAACCGACATAGATTGATCCGAAATACTTAAATCTTTTCTTAGTCCACCAAAAGATTGATTTAACTTATCAATCCATATCTCAGGATAGACAGACTTGCTATCAGGTATAGATTCTACTGAAGCGGTCTTTGGACAGTTAAAAAATAGAGGGAAGGAATTGATATTGTCATGACAATAAGTATTATCCCGCCAATCAATAACTAACTGGCGATTACTAATTTCACTATAGATTATTGCACCACAGGCGGCCAGAATTCGGTTTCCCATGCCAGAGGAACCTTTACAAATCAGAAATTTTCTAGAGCTATTCATATTTTCTATTAAGTATCTACTAAACTATAAACCTAGGCGACGGCGAGATCTTTTCAAACTAAAGGGGGAGTGAGCCATAAATAGCTTCACAAATTCTAGGCGACTCAGATAGAGTCTGTTGGGTTAAACCCTTTAAAACTTCCTTGAGTAGATCGGGACGAGTAAAAACTGTTAAAATAACTGGCGGCAAAGGACTAGGTAAAGGCACCTCATCAAGAGACATTGGTAAATTTGTTAAATTCATAGACTACCGAAAAACAAAATTTTTAACATCTGCACAAATCATGCCCAATATGGTAACACTTTAATTTGACTGTGTCAAGCTTAATTACACTTCAATAACTCCCAGCTAGAATTTTTTGACCTTAACTTGAGAGAAAACTTTTATTATAATGTTCGGATATCCTGTCTCCTTTGCCTGAACACTTAATTAACCGTAACTTCCTATCCCTAGATAAAATTTTGCCAGCATAATTAGCGATTACTAAAAATGAGATCATTAAAAACCCTTGACGGTATCCGTATAAAACCGATAGATAATCCCGTTAGTTAAAACTCCAAAGTGAGCTTCAGTTACATGAAAATATCGATGCAGTTGGGAACTATGTTTAGGATGCTCAAGATTTTGATGACAGCTTTTACATTCCATCAAAATAATCGGTTTATTATCCAAACAAATAGCATAATCCACTTTTTCCCCTTTCAATCCGGGTAAATCTGCACTATATTCGGGGTGAACTTCCATCGGATTGAATACATCGTAACCCCATGCTTGCAAAAAAGGCATAATAAAAGCTGTTTTGGTTGCCTGTTCGTTTTGGATTTGAGAACGAGAGGTTTCAACTTTTTGAGCAATTGCTTTGAGTTTATCGATTTCCATGATAGCCTCATTATCTAGGATGTGTGGGTTATCTTCTCAGCCTACCCACAATTTAACCTTTTTTTAGATAAGGGTCAAGCATTTTTTACTGTCATCATAATTAATTCAAAAATATTTACACTAATCAACCGCCATACAGTCTTTTTATGCTATCATACTTAGTAAAAGGTTATTTTCAAGAATTTCTCCATTTGATCAAAGACAATGCTTGCTTTAGAACAGCTTTATGAAAAAGAATATGATCGCTGGTTAAGCGAGACGATCGAGTTATTAAAAAATCGTCAGTTTGATCGGGTAGATTACGAACATTTAATCGAGGAGTTGGCAGCTTTGGGACGAAGCGAAAAAACTGCTGTTAAAAGTTTAAGTTTACCAATAATAATCCATCTGTTACTCTATCAATTTTGGACAACAGAAAGAGCAAGAAATAGTAATCATTGGGCGGCAGAGATTATCACTTTTCGAGTACAATTAGAAGATAAGCTCACCACCAATTTAACTAAATTTCTAGAACTAGAGTTAGGGAATATCTATGAAAACGCTCGCTTAATTGCCGAAAAAAAGACAGGATTAAAAAATTTACCGATAATTTGTCCCTACTCTCTGACACAAATTCTTGAGAAACAGTGGTTTCCCGATACAGATAATCAATAAACTCTCAAAAATATGGACTCTCACAACAGTGAACCGATTATAATTGCCGAAGCTGTGGAAAAATGGTACGATAACCGCTTTCATGCTTTGCGGGGAGTCAATCTCACCGTTAATAAACAGGAAGTTGTGGTGATTATGGGGCCGTCAGGTTCAGGAAAATCCACCTTTATTCGCACTTTTAACGGGTTGGAATCCTATCAAAAAGGCCGCATTATTATTGACGGAATAACTGTGTCCCACAACCTGAAAAATATCGAGGCAATCCGTCAGGAAGTCGGGATGGTTTTTCAACAATTTAACCTCTTTCCCCATCTGACGGTATTAGATAATGTCACCCTTGGGCCGATATGGGTGCGCGGTTGGAAAAAAGCGCAAGCGGAGGAAATAGCGACAAAACTCCTCGAAAAAGTCGGTATTCTTGAACAAGCGCTTAAATATCCCCCTCAGTTATCGGGGGGACAACAGCAGCGGGTGGCAATCGTGCGCGCTTTGGCCATGCAGCCGAAGGTGATGTTATTCGATGAACCGACCTCAGCTTTAGACCCAGAAATGGTGCGAGAAGTCTTGGAAACGATGCAAAGTTTAGCTAAATCGGGGATGACCATGGTTTGTGTCACCCACGAGGTAGGATTTGCGCGAGAAGTGGCCGATCGAGTGGTATTTATGGATCAGGGTTTAATTTTGGAAATTGCCCCCCCAGCAGAATTTTTTAATCATCCCCAATCCGATCGAACTCAGCAATTTTTAGCAAAAATTCTTTGATTTTCCATGACTTGATGATTAAACCATCTCTTTTTCTGCTTCTACCTCGACTAAAAGGGGAACGAGATTTTCATTTAAACGACCGGCTCTAATTAATTCTGCGTAGGTATTAGCTTCGATATCGAGTAAAGTATCTTGAAATTGTTCGGCTACCACATCTTTTAATTGTGGGTGTTCCTGTAGTAATTTTTGCAACTGATCGCCTAAGGACTTTAATTGTCCTTCCACCAGAGTTTTTTTGTAGCGATAAAATTCGGGATCGATATCGGGAAAACGTTCTGGTTGTTGCAGATAATTGGCAACCCTAGTTAAAGCAATTTGACGAGCAATTAAGGCCGAATATTCGGTGCGAATCGGTTGATCACCAATAAGATCGAGGAAATTTAACAGCCATTGTATAGATAATCCTTGCACCAATAAAGTAAATAAAACCACCCCAAAAACCACGTCAATAATTTCTTGACGGTAGGGGATAGTAGTAGGAACACTTAACGCTAGGGCGATCGAAACCGAACCGCGCAATCCTCCCCACCATAACACCGTTCTTTCCTTAAAACTGATCTGATTGCCCGTAATTAGGTTACTAATTCCCCCTAGTCCAAAAATTGAGAACAGACGGGAAACCACCATAGCGGCGATCGCTATTAAAATCCCGGTTAAATGACTGCCGAGACTCTCAAAACGGGTTTGATCGCCAATCAGTAAAAAGATGATAGAATTGACAAAAAAGGCGATAAATTCCCAAAATTCGCTAACTACCAAGCGCGTACGGGGACTCATACCAATGCGCGAACCGAGATTACCGAGAATAATCCCGACAATTACCACCCCAATCACACCGGATCCGCCTAATTTTTCCGTGACAAGATAGGTTCCGTAAGCAGAAACTAGAGTCAGGGACTGTTCCACAAAAGGCAGATCGAAGCGTTGGGTAAGGTAGGAAATGCCGAAACCGATCACGCAACCGACACCGATCCCAATCCCCACAAAGGTGCAGAAACGAGCGATCGTGACGGGGACGGAAAAGGTATCGACTCCCAAGGGAATCCCTACCAAGAGGACGAAAGCGACCACAGCGACCCCATCATTAAAGAGACTTTCCCCTTCCATCAGGATCGTCAGTTTTTTACTGGCCCCCAATTCTTTAAATAGGGCAATCACAGAGACGGGATCGGTGGCAGCTAGGGCAGCACCCAACAGAAAAGCGATCGATAGGGGTAAATTGGCAAAAATATGTAGGGGATAGGCGACTCCCAAAACGGAGATAATCACCCCGATAACGGCAAAAATGACGATAGTAACCCAATATTCCTTTAATTTAGCCCAGGGAATATTCCAAGCGGCTTCAAAAAGGAGGGGAGGCAGAAAAATTTCCAGAATTAATTCCGGGGAAAGATTAACTAGACGCAAATCTAAAAAAGCTAAACCCATACCGACAATAACTAACAGCAGGGTGTAGGGAATTTTGCGGAGGAAGGCAACGGTTCTCGATAAAGTGGCGACACTCAAGGAAATGGTCAAAACTAGCAGGAATTGCTCTAAATTATGAGCGATCGCTTCGTTAGCAGTAGATTCTAGACTCATTATTTTCAGTTATCAGTTATCAGTTATCAGTTATCAGTTATCAGTTTTCAGTTATCAGTTATCAGTTATCAGTTATCAGTTATCAGTTATCAGTTATCAGTTATCAGTTATCAGTTATCAGTTATCAGTTATCAGTTATCAGATTTGAGTTTTTAAGTGTGCAGTATTAAATAGCAGTTTCCTACTGTCTTTTCACTGTTTACTGTTTACTGTTTACTGATCACTGATCACTGAAAAAAGCTCCTAACACCCTAGTCATTCGTTGACTGAGGAGAGATTTTCAAAGAGGAAATGACCCCTTCTTCTATGGAGGTTTCTGATGTATTCCTTTCCCCACCGAGAGAGGGAGTTTTACCATTGCCAGAACCGCCACTTTTCGGGGGTTTCGAGGAGAGGAATCGGGCCTCGAACTGTTTGATCAGCACATACAACACCGGGACGAGAAATAAACTCAACACCGTCGAAATCAGATAACCGCCTAAAATTGCAGTTCCCAGAGACCAACGACTCATCGCTCCAGCGCCGGAAGCGATAACCAAGGGCAAGAAACCGACTAAACCAGAAATAGCCGTCATCAGAATCGGTCTTAAGCGTTCCGTCGAGGCCCGGGCTGCCGCATCGGGAATACTTAAACCCAAAGTACGGGACTGGTTAGCGAATTCCACGATTAAAATCGCATTTTTTGCCGCTAAACCGATCAACATGACCAAAGCCACCTGAGCATAGATATTATTATTCACCGCCGGGAACAGACTACCCACTTGTAGGAAATTCGCCCGCAACAGTAAGGCCCCCATGGCACCTAGGATCGCTAGGGGAACGGTAATCATGATGATAATCGGGTCAATGTAGCTTTCGTACTGGGCTGCAAGGACGAGGAAAACCACGATAAAGGCTAATCCGAAGATAACTGGAGCAGCCCCGGCGGAAGTTTTTTCTTGGAAAGCTGTACCCGTCCAAGCGTAACCGAAACCGGGCTGCAGGACTTTCCGACAAACATCTTCCATCACTGCGATCGCCTGTCCCGTACTAAAACCGGGGGCGGGATTACCCTGAACGTTAATCGAGGGATAGAGGTTAAAGTTAGTGATAATCGGTGGATAGGTGAAGCGTTTGACGCTAACTAAACCCGATAGGGGAATATTGGCCCCGGTACGGGAACGGACGTAAAGACGGTTAATATCTTCAGGATTAGAACGGTAATCCGCTTCTGCTTGGGCAAAGACTCGATACAAGCGATCGCCCAAGACGAATTGGTTGACGAAGTTGGAACCGAGATAGGTTTGCAGGGTAGCGAAAACGGCCTGCATATCGACGTTTTGCGCCTGTAGCTGGTTGCGATTGATGGAAAGTTCCAGCATCGGCGTGTCGGTGGTAAATTGGGTGAAAATTCCCGATAATTCCGGTCTTGTTCGGGCCTCGGCCATGACTTTATTAGCGTTGGCAATCAAAGCGTCCATGGGGAAAGAAGCGCGGTTTTGGATAAATAACTCGAAACCGCCGGTAGAACTTAATCCATCCACGGGGGGCGCATTAACGGCGAAAGCGCGAGCATCTGGGACTTTAGTGGCTAATTGTTGGTTAATTTTCCTAAGAATCCCGAAAACCGACTTATCTTCGCCAGGCCGTTCCGACCATTCTTTTAACTTGACAAAAAATAGTCCTTGGTTGCTGCCAGTTCCGGCAAAACTAAAGCCCGCCATCCCGACAAAGTGATCGATTTCTTCGATACCGTCGAGAATTTCTTCGTTAATCTGACGGATAACCCGGTCGGTGTAGCGCAGGGAAACCCCGGGGGGTGCTTGCACGAGGATAAAGGCATAACCTTGGTCTTCTTCGGGGATAAAACCCTGGGGAGTGGTGCTATAACTCCAAGCTGTGAGAAAGAGGGCGGCAATAAAGAAGGGTAACACCAGAAACCGGATGCGGATCAGAAATTCGATCGAGCTTCGATAGCCCTCTTTAACTGCGTTGAAACCCCGATTAAAGCCCTGGAAAAACAGTCCCAAGGGTCCGCGGGTGCGTTGGGGCGCTTTCATGATAATCGCCGACATGGTGGGGGAAAAACTGAGGGCGTTAAAGGTGGAGATGATAATTGAAGCGGAGATGATGACGGCAAATTGTCGATAAACGATCCCCACCGTACCGGGGAAGAAGGTGACGGGAATAAACACCGCTAGTAGTACAAGAGAACTAGCAATAACCGCCGAGGTTAACTCGCCCATGGCATCAAGGGCAGCTTGAAATGGCCGCATTCCCTGCCGTAATTTTTCCGATACCGCTTCTACGATCACGATGCCGTCGTCCACCACTAAACCGGTGGCCAGAATGACGGCAAACAAGGAGAGGTTATTGAGAGAATAGCCTAAAGCCAGGGCGACGGCCATGGTTCCGATCAAAGATACGGGAATAGCGATCGCCGGAATGATCGTGGTGCGCCAATCCTGAAGGAAGATAAAAATGACTAGAATAACCAGTAAAATCGCCTCAACCAGAGTGCTAAAGGCTTCTTCCAGGGAAGCGGCGACAAAGGCGGTATTATCGAGGGTAATGGCGATATTTAACCCCGGGGGGAAACTTGGTTCTAGTTCCGCCATTTTTTCTTTTACCAGTTTGGCAGTATTCCAAGCGTTGGAACCGGGTAACTGATAGACGATATAGACAACGGCGGGGGATTTGTCGAAATAGGCGGCGGTACTGTAGCTTTCGGCTCCGATTTCTGCGCGTCCTACGTCTTTAATTCGGATTAAATCGCCATTTTCCCCGACTTTGACGACGATATTTTCCGCTTCCTCCCCGGTGGCAACCCTACCAACGGCGCGAATGGCGATCTGGAATTGCTGATCCTCGGGACTGGGATCACCGCCAATTGTCCCTGCACCCACCTGAATATTCTGTTCTCGGATTGCCTGTACTACTTCGACCGCCGATAGCCCCCTAGCGGCTAAAGCATCGGGATTAAGCCAAAAACGCAGGGCGTATTCCCTTTCTCCGATGATTGTTGTACTACCAACTCCCTCGATCCGGCGAATCTCCGCATCGATGACCCGATCGACAAAGTTACTTAAAAAGACCGTATCGTAGGGATAATTGCCCTTTTCGTCCGGTTTGGCGGAAATCCCGTAGGCAAGGGTAACGCTGGGGGATTGGGTATTGGTTGTCACCCCCTGCCGGTTCACTTCTTCCGGTAAACTAGCAGCGGCGGTACTGACACGGTTTTGTACCAAGACTTGGGCAATGTTACGATCCATTTCCACTGGGAAAAAGACATTCACCGTACTTTGTCCGGTGTTGGTACTCTGGGACTGCATATAAACAATCTGTTCTGTCCCGTTAATCTGCCGATCGAGTACCGTGGTAACGTTATCCTGTACGGTTTTGGCATCGGTTCCCAAATAGTTGGCATTTACCGCTACCTGAATAAATGCCAACTGGGGCAGTTTTTCTAGGGGTAAAAAGGGAATAGCGATCGCTCCGAGCAAAACGATTAAAATCGAGCAAACTGTGGTCAGAACGGGTCTTTTAATGAAGGTATCGGCAATACTAAGGATCATAGGGCGTTACTGGTTCATCTTTTCTAGGATAGTCGCTGCGGTGGGAGATTTGCGAGTCAGATAGTTAAATATTAATAGTTTAAAGATGGTATCTAGGATAACGGGAACCGTGGCCACAAACAAGCTAATAAATGTAATATTTTCCCGCCAACCAAAGTGCCGGAACAAAGTTTCTAAGATTACCGTCCACCCCTCCGCCGAGTGAAACCCGACAAATATATCGGTAAAGAGAATAAAGATAAAGGCTTTGGTGATATCATTTAAGCTGAGAAAATAACGACTAACATAGGCTCGCGTAATTGCCAATTGTTGACGACCAAAAATTAAGATTGCAATAAAGGCTATTAATCCGGTAATATCGGAGAGTAAGTTTTTCCAACCATCTTGACTTTCATAACCCGCTTCTTTGAATAATTCCTGCACCTGTTCCCGAAAATTTTCTTCTGATTCATGCCCTGCTTTTGCTACTCCTAAAACGTGCTTGATTTCTTCAATTTCTTGAAGTCTAGCAAATTCCCTGAGATATTTTTCGCCAATTTCCTGGGAAATATAAACTTCTGATATTTTCGCTCTATCCACACCAAAATAGTTTAAAACAGGGCTAAAAATAAAGTTTCTACTAATAACCTGCACCGAGAGAGGAACTAAAATAATAATCAGAATAAAACGAATAGCAATACGTTGTTGTTGTCGCAGGGTACGGAGTTGTTTAATAACGGTTTGTTCGTATTCTGGGGTTAATTCTTGCCGGAAGTTAAAAAATTTATTACTGGTTGCAGGAGAAATTGTCTGGTTAGTTTTATCGCTAGGGGTATCACCAGTGAGATTCGCTTTAGCCAGATTTGGAGTTTGATTATTCGGTAATGGGGGCAGCAATTCCTCTAAATCTAGGCGATATTTACCAATAATATCCTCGATCGCCTTTAAAGTCTCTAGGATGTTATTATTTTCTGGGTTAGTTTGCGGGTTAAGAAAATTACCCAGACGCACTTGAGTTAAATCGAGACGTATCTGTAATAATTCTCGTTCTAGGGTACTTTGAAAGTAATCATAAACACTTTTTCCTCCCACGGCAGCCGGGGAAATTTTTTGTCCCCCAAAATGTTTATCTTCGATCGCTTTAATTTTCAGCGCTCTCTGATAAGCTGATTCTAAGGCCACTAAAGAGCGTCTTTCTACCCATTGATTAACTCGATTCCAAGGCACGGCTATAATCCTCCCTTTTCTGTCATCACAAGCACCACGGTAAGCTATCAGCGTTGGCTAGATCTCAGAGAAATATCCATAATATTACATTTTGGGCGCATTGACTACATCCTCGCCATTGGTGAAATACAGAGTTTCTCATCAAGATAAAGTGTAACCTAATTTGTTATCAACAACCGATGACCGACTCCCTAAAACGAAAACTTCCTAGCTCACCATTAAGATAACTGCTCTAATTAAACTTAGCAATAATTTTTAGATATTGAATGTTCCTCTATAAACAAACTGTAAGCATTTCTAAAAACCTCTGGTGTAAATCTATTAGCCTGTTGCCGACAATTTTCTGGATCAATTTTATCACCGTGATCAACAAAATATTTAACCGCTTCCAGCAAGGATTGGGGATTTTGTTCCCCAAAAAGTAATCCTGTTCCCTGGGGAGAATTTTCCCGCAGCTCTCGCACGGTTTCTAAAGCACCTCCGGCAGCAAATGCAATCACGGGAGTACCACAAGCTTGCGCTTCCACTAAAGCAATACCAAAATCCTCACAAGCAGCATAAATAAACGCTTTTGCTTTCGACATATATTCTGCTACTATTCGATCGGACACGGAACCTAAAATCTGAATATTATTCCTCGCTAACTGTCGGATTAAAGACATTTGTGGACCATCTCCAATAACCACTAGGGGTAATCCCAATTGATTAAACGCTTCCACAATTAAAGGGACTTTTTTATAACTAACCAAACGAGAGACTACTAAATAAAAATCTTCTTTTTTCTCTTGGTAGGGAAAACGCTCGATTTGTACGGGAGGATAAATGACTTTTGCCTCCCGTCGATAACAGCGCCAAATTCGTCTAGCGGTGTGGTGGGAATTAGCCAGAAAATAGTCCACACGATTAGCAGAAATCACATCCCACTGACGCAACCCATGCAAGAGATAACGGGTGAAAATACCGGGTAATCCCCGTCCTAACTTACTATTAGCTAGATAGTCAAAAGTTAAATCCCAAGCATAACGCATCGGAGTGTGACAATAACAAATGTGCACCTGATCCGGTCGAATTAAAACCCCTTTAGCCACACAATGGGAGGAGGATAAAATTACATCATAATCCTCTAAATTTAACTGCTCGATCGCTAGGGGAAGAAAAGGTAAGTATTTTTGTACGCCATTTCTCGCTTTCGGGAAATTTTGCAGAAAAGTTGTCCCGATCGAGCGACCATAGAGATAACTATCGGGATTGGTGGACTCAAAATCGATTAAAGCGTATAAATCCGCCTCTAGACATTGTAAAATCTCCCTAACCACTAATTCTGATCCCCCCGTCGCTTTTGGGGTTAACCACTCGTGAACCAGAGCGTACTTCATCGAAAATTTGGGTCTGAAACCCCGTCGTTCTACGACGGCTTTACCGTTAAATACTAGCACATTTACGAAATATATGCTAAAATGTGAGACATGGAAAAAGCCTACTCGTTTCGATTTTACCCCACACCCGAACAAGAGTCGCTATTGCGGCGCACCTTGGGCTGTGTAAGATTAGTTTACAATAAGGCACTCCATCTCAGAACACAAGCATGGTACGAAAAGCAAGAAAGAGTAGGATATGCTCAAACTTCTTCAATGCTAACCGATTGGAAAAAGCAAGAAGAATTAGACTTTCTCAATGAAGT
>NZ_JADBRW010000028.1:0-3159 GCF_020247025.1 Microcystis sp. M109S1 | reverse complement strand
GTGGTCGAGGGAATCAACAATAAACTTAAACTAATAAAACGGAGAGGCTATGGCTTTAGAAACTTTCAGAATTTTTGGGTTAGAAGTATGTTATCTTGGCATCTTGTCTGTTGATTTAGCATAAAGAGTAACGAAGAGCCATAAAAATCGGGGTTGAAACATTTTCAACCCCGAAAAAAGCAATTTTTGAGGGGATTAACCCACTGGTTGTAACTGTAATTGCGAGAGAATATCGCTTTGCTCAGAGCGCTGATGACTAGAGACTGTCACCACAGTTTCAGCAGTGACATCTAATAGCGCATGGTCTCCAGAATTGACTTTTCCCGATAACATCGCGACCGCTAAACTATCCTCTAAGCGTCGAGTTAAAGCACGACGTAAAGGCCGCGCACCGTAGCTAGGATCATAACCCTCATTGATGACCAAATCCTTAAAAGCGGCGGTAACTTCCACAGAAATGCCTTTTTCTGTCAATTGTTTGGCTAGATCCGCGATAAGAATATCGGCAATCTGGGTAACTTCTTCGCGAGTTAACTGTCGGAAAACGATAATTTCATCGAGACGGTTGAGAAATTCGGGACGGAAATATTGTTTTAACTCCTCTGTCACCCGATTAGAAATCTGTTGGTAGCGCGATTGAGCAAAATCGTCAGCAATGTCGAATCCTAAGCTATTACCGCCTTTTTCGATGACTTTTGAGCCAATATTCGAGGTCATGATAATTAGGGTATTCTTAAAGTCCACCCGACGACCTTGGGAATCGGTCAAATGACCATCTTCTAACAGTTGCAGGAGAAGATTAAAAACATCGGGATGTGCTTTCTCGATTTCGTCAAACAAAACCACTCTATAGGGTTGACGACGCACTGCTTCCGTTAACTGACCGCCTTCATTGTAACCGATGTATCCGGGAGGCGC
Organism: Microcystis sp. M109S1; assembly: GCF_020247025.1. Lineage (NCBI taxonomy): Bacteria > Bacillati > Cyanobacteriota > Cyanophyceae > Chroococcales > Microcystaceae > Microcystis > Microcystis sp. M109S1. The sequence continues at coordinate 2,241 of NZ_JADBRW010000028.1, read as the reverse complement.
ACCAATTAACTTAGAAACCGTGTGGGATTCCATAAATTCCGACATATCTAGGCGAATCATACTGGATTCCGAGCCAAAGAGCAACTTAGCTAAGGCTTTCGTTAATTCAGTTTTACCGACTCCCGTGGGACCTGCAAAAATAAACGAGGCAATCGGACGGTTAGGATTCTTTAAATTTACTCGCGCTCGACGAATAGCACGAGAAACGGCATTCACTGCCTCCTGTTGGCCAATAATCCGCTCATGCAGTTGATATTCCAGATTTAAGAGCGATTCTGACTCAGTTTCAGTTAATTGGGTAACGGGAATACCTGTCCAAGCGGCGACAATTTGGGCGATTTCCTCCGCATCCACCACTGGAATTAAAGATTCGGGGTTAATTAGGGGTGATTCTTCCCTAACCTCCGCAGGACTTGTGCTTTGCAGGGAATAGCGTAGATGGGTGCGGGAGCCCGCTTCATCGAGAAGATCGATCGCTTTGTCCGGTAAAAAGCGATCATTGATATAGCGAGAGGATAGATTAACAGCAGCTTCGATCGCTTTTTGATCGTATTTTACCTGATGGAAATCCTCGTAGGTGGCTTTTAAACCCCGTAAAATCTCGATCGCTTGCTCTTTAGTCGGTTCTCCCACCATAACTGGCTGAAAACGTCTTTCTAGAGCCGCATCTCGCTCAATATGCCGTTTATACTCATCGAGAGTCGTTGCCCCTAAACACTGTAACTCGCCGCGAGCTAAAGCAGGTTTAAGCAAGTTAGAAGCATCCATAGCTCCTCCCATGCTACCAGCACCGACAAGAGTGTGAATTTCATCGATAAACAGGATAATATTGCCCGATTTGCGAACTTCCTCCACGATACCCTTTAAACGTTCCTCAAAATCGCCGCGAAAACGGGTTCCCGCCAGTAAAGACCCCATATCGAGGGCAATTACCTGTTTATCCTGCAAAAGTTCGGGAATATCGCCATTATGGATGCGTTGTGCTAAACCTTCAGCGATCGCAGTTTTCCCCACCCCCGGCTCACCCAGTAAAATCGGGTTACTTTTGGTACGGCGGCCTAAAATTTGGACAACTCGCTCGATTTCTGGCTCTCTACCGATTAAAGGGTCAATTTTGCCATTTTTGACCTCTTGGCTTAAATTGCGACCATATTGGGCTAAAATACCGCCTTGTGGAGCATTTTTCTGGTCTTTATAGTCACTATCACCCGTTAAGCGACCACTAGCGACTTTTTCCCCGGCATTTTTAAGTAAAAGGCCGCGAAGTTTGATCAAATCAACACCCTGCATAATTAAAATTTTAGCGGCTAGGGATTCGGGATCGCTGGTGATAGCGAGTAATAGATGTTCAGGTGCGATCTCCTTTTCCCCTAATTGTCGAGCTTCCTGAAATGCTTGCTCGAACATCTTTTTCGCTTTTGGGGTAAAAGGGATATTAACGGGACTGTAACCCGTGCTGCGGCCAGTCATTCCTTCAATCAGGCAGCGACTTTCGTGCAGGGTAACTTTTAAATCCTTGAGAATTAAGGCTGCGGTGGCGGTGGCTTCTCCTATCAATCCTAACAGTAAATGCTCCGTACCCACGACACTGTGACCGGTACGACGGGCTTCCTCTTGGGCGAACATCACCGCTTTGATAGCTTTCTGGTTAAAGTATTCAAACATGATCGACGGCTTCCTGGCTACTGGGCTTTACCTGTTACTGTAACGTTTTCTTTACATTAGCCGGAAGGGGGATATCCGTATCAGCAGGGTGGGTTAGTCAGTGGTGAACTTGGGCGCTCCTTATAGCGCGTTTTTAGGATGAAAGATCACTGAAATACGCTAATAGTTCCACTGATTCAGGGAAATGAACTGATTGATCAGAGGGACGTTAGCAGTTTCGATATTGGCGATCGCCTTGACAATTGCCTTGAAGCCCATATTTTTTAGGGGGTTAGCGTTACGGTAAACCGCTAAGATCCCCGAATGGCTTGGATTACCTTGGTGCAGCTCTTCAAAGTCATCGCAGTTATGAGTTAGCAGAATCCGATTTTCCTGTATGACATAGTCAAGTACGACATCATCTGTGCAGCCAGCCAAACCAATTTCATCGAAAATTTTGGGTCTGAAACCCCGTCGTTCTACGACGGCTTTACTGTTAAATATTAACACATTTACGAAATATATGCTAAAATGTGAGACATGGAAAAAGCCTACTCGTTTCGATTTTACCCCACACCAGAACAAGAGTCGCTATTG
>NZ_JADBRW010000279.1:0-4584 GCF_020247025.1 Microcystis sp. M109S1 | reverse complement strand
GGGGTCAATTACCTAATTTTCAGGGAAAAAGTGCCTAAATTTCCCCCCCGAACACTCCAATGGCTGGCACTTTTTGATTTCAAAAAAGCCTAAAAATATTATCCAACAAGGTTTTTAGATTTATTCAGCAAACCCTACTTAGTGGTGCGTTACGACGGATTTTTACCTTCAAGTCAAAGCAGCAATTTTGGCTGTTACGTTTTACTACTTAGTGGTGCGTTACGACGGATTTTTACCTTCAAGTCAAGGCAGCAATTTTGGCCGTCTAACGCACCCTACGTTTTGCTGAAAAGGTCATCAACACAGTAACATCTACTAGCTGCCTTGCTTTCACTAGCGGGGAATATTGACCCCGATAATTGCTACTTTTGCGGGGTATGGGGGGAAGTACCCAGAATCTGAGCTGCTTCCCCTATCTTGATGACTAATCTTTTTGTCTTAACAAGACCCAGTTAAAACCCCCACCCTAGCTAGGTTGAACGAGATTATTTAAGCCATAAACCACTTTAGCGGTGATAATCTTATCCTTATCGGTAAGTTCTTCTAACACCTCTTTTCCCTGCACTAAATAGCCAAAAACCGAATAACGACCATCCATGAGATTAAACCCCGGAGGAGTTAATTCATTATCGAATTTAAAGAAAAAGAATTGCGAGGAACCTCCGTTAGGATTAGTATCGGGACGCGCTAGGGCCAATGCACCAAAAGCGTTAAAAGGCAAGGCGAGACTGGGTAAGTAAATCCCTAATTCTTCGAGAGTATTGCCATAAACTGGTTCTTCTTCCCCTTTAATCAAAATTTCTAAGGGAATAGAGCGATATTGCTTAGTTTTCGGGTCAAAAAAGCCCTCTTCTGCACCGACGGGATCCCCGGTTTGGACAACGAAATTATCTTCGCTGCGAATGAAGGGTAAACCGTCATAAAAACCCCGTTGGACTAAATCCACAAAGTTACCCCCATTAACTGGAGCGCTGTAACCATCGACAACGATAGTTAAATCTCCTTTGGTTGTCTGCATCTCTACGGTGGCACGTCCTCGCAATTGTGGCAAGTTAGCGTATTCTGGGGGAACGTTAAAGGGAAAACCCACCACCATTAATTCTTCTAAAGCGGTGATATTATTGAGCAATTCCCGTCTGGTTGACCAAACTGCCTCTTTATCCTTCGCTTCTACGGCCATATCGAGGGCTGCCACTCCCGTTTTTATTTTTTCGATTAATTCCTCCCCTTGACTTTTACTTGCTTCGGGAACACTATCTAAGATAGCGTTGCTTTTGGTCGAAAGGGCATAATTGGCATCCTTGACATCTTTTTTAATCGGACTCCAACGCTTGGCCCGCAGATGTTTGGCAATATCTTCGATCGATTGTTGCACTTGACGAATTGGTTTATTATCTATGGGTAAGGCATTGCGTAGAATAGCAGTGGGATCCGTGACCGCATCACCCTGAGCAAGCACAGCTAAAGCAGGGGTAGTTCCCTTAACCGTGAACAGACTTAAGATTAAAAATAGTGCTAGGGCAATACTAGCACCGCTTTTTAAGAAAAATTTGCCCCATTCCCGTAATCTTGTCGTTATTTTCATGTTTTGGTCGGTTCCTCAATGGCCATACCTATCCAAAATACTTGTAGGCTTTTAGCGCAACCCTTGTCAATAGGTGAGAAAACCGATCGAAGTCATCAGTTATCAGTTATCAGTTATCAGTTATCAGTTATCAGTTATCAGATGTGAGTTTTCAGTTCACCCATTACTGTTTACTGTTTACTGATCACTGAAAAAAGCTCCCCACCTCCCCAATTCATAATTTATAATTTATAATTCCCACTCCCTTTTATCACCTTTTGACTTCGTTATGACTATCATTGTCGATTATCGCTTTCCTCCCGCTATTGATGCCGAAAAACAGGCAAAAACGATCGCTATCGGTCAAACCGCCGGCACTTGGAGCGATCGCCACAGTCATCGTCAAGAGCAGCTGCAACAACACCTAGCGGAAGTGGTGGGGATCAGGGAGGAAGCCGACGGTTATAAGGTGGCTAGGGTGCGTTTTCCCCAGATAAACGTTGAAAATGACATCGCCAGTCTTTTAACCATGATTTTCGGCAAATATTCCATGGCTGGAGCCGGAAAAGTGGTGGGGGTGTATCTCCCCGAAACCTACGGCACGAAAGCCAAGCTGGGAATCACAGGAATTAGGCAACGTTTGGGGGTTTATGATCGACCTCTAGTGATGGCAATTTTTAAACCCGCTTTAGGACTATCGGCCCAAGATCACGCCGATATCCTGCGAGAAGTGGCTTTTGCTGGCTTAGACGTGATTAAAGATGATGAAATCATGGCGGATCTTCCCGTGGCTCCCACCCACGAGCGCCTAGATTGTTGTCGCCGGGTTTTGGAGGAAGTGCGGCAGCAAACCGGTAGAAATGTTCTTTATGCGGTCAATGTCACGGGAAAAGCGGACGAATTGCAGAGAAAAGCCCGTTTATTAGTGAAACATGGGGCTAATGCCCTATTATTAAACGTTCTTACCTACGGTTTTTCCGTTTTAGAAGCTTTAGCCAGTGATCCAGCGATCGATGTTCCTATTTTCGCCCATCCTGCCTTTGCCGGAGCGATGTGTGCCGGTACTGATACGGGATTAGCCTATTCTGTGGTTTTGGGAACGATGATGGCCCACGCAGGAGCCGATGCGGTGCTATATCCCGCCGCCTACGGTAGTTTACCCTTCGATCCGCAGGAGGAAGGCAAAATTCGCGATATTTTGCGCGATAGAAACGTTTTTCCGGTTCCCTCGGCCGGCATTCGTCCCGGTATTGTTCCCCAAGTGCTTCGGGATTACGGACGTAATGTTATCCTCAATGCGGGAACCGGAATTATGGACCACCCATCGGGACCAGCCAGTGGTGTGAGGGCTTTTTTTGAAGCTTTAGCCAGAATAGAAGCGGGTGATTCTTTTAATCCCGCCAATTTGCCGGAAGGAGCCTTAAAACAGGCAATTCTACAGTGGGGTTAAGAGCAACTTTTTTAAATGCACTATAGAGCTATTTTGTCAAGCATTTTTAGAAAAATTAACAAATAATCTCCCGTTTTAGATAGGGTTGCAGCACTTCTGGCACTTTTACCGTCCCGTCTGCCTGTTGATAATTTTCTAGGACAGCAGCCATAGTACGACCGATCGCTAATCCCGAACCGTTGAGGGTGTGGACAAAATTAGTGCCTTTTTGCCCTTTTTCTTTAAAGCGAATATTTGCCCGTCGTGCCTGGAAGTCTCTAAAATTAGAACAACTGGAAATTTCCCGATAGGTATTAGCCGAAGGTAGCCATACTTCTAAGTCATAACATTTGGCCGCCGCAAAACCCAAGTCACCGCTACACAATTCAATCACGCGATAGGGCAACTGTAAAGCTTGCAGGATTGCCTCCGCATTAGCGACTAAACTTTCGTGTTCCTGAGCAGAAGCGTCAGGATGGACGATTTTGACCATTTCCACCTTATTAAATTGATGCAAACGGATCAAGCCCCTCGTATCTTTGCCATAGCTGCCCGCTTCTCGACGAAAACAGGGAGTATAGGCACAGTGTTTTATTGGTAATTGCTCCGATGAGAGGATTTCATCGCGATAGAGGTTAGTTACGGGTACTTCTGCCGTTGGTGCTAACCAAAGCTCATCATCTCGACATTTAAAGCTTTCTTCCGCGAATTTCGGCAGTTGTCCCGTCCCGCGCAAGGAGTCACTATTAATTAAAATTGGTGGTAAAACTTCTGTATAACCGGCGACAATGTGGCGATCGAGCATAAAATTAATTAAAGCTCTTTCTAGGGCTGCCCCGACAGCGATAAGATTAACAAAACGACTCTGGGCGATCTTTACGGCCCGTTCAAAGTCTAAAATGCCCAATTTTTCCCCAATTTCCCAGTGAGGCAAAATATTCGGGTTAGTGGGTTTATATTCCTCTCCCCAGCGTTTGACTTCGATATTTTCCCGTTCATCCTTACCGATGGGAGTGGTTTCACTGGGTAAATTGGGTAAATCTAAGATTTTTTGGTCAATGGCCGCTTTAATGGCTTTTTCCTGCGGTTCTAATTGAGCTAGTTTACTTTTAATCTCGTTTCCTTCTGTTTTCAGCACCAAAATTTCGGGACTGTTGGCATCGCTGCCACTTTTAACTTTTTGTCCCACCAGTTTACCGATTTCGTTACTCCGGGCCTGTAAACTGCTGCGTTCTAACTCTAAAGCCTTCTGTTGTTGATTTAACTGGAGAATAGGGGCAATATCATAACTCCCTCCCCGACTATCTAAGCGTTTCTGTACTTCCTCTGGATTTTCTCTAATTTGCTTTAGGTCTAACATGGTACGAGTCAGTAAAAAGTAAAAAGTAAGTGGGGGAGTCGGGGAATTGGCAGCCTGAGGGGAAATGTTCTCAATCCCTAACCAATGGTCATTGACATCCTCGCCGCCGTAAAACGGACGGCGATTCCTCACCACGCCACTTTTTTAGGGTGGTCGCTGAACGGGGTTGACGCAGATAGCGAAAAACGCTTAATTGCTTAAGTCTGACACTTTCGACCCGTCCATTTTGAG
>NZ_JADBRW010000278.1:0-30072 GCF_020247025.1 Microcystis sp. M109S1 | reverse complement strand
CAATCGGTTAGCATTGAAGAAGTTTGAGCATATCCTACTCTTTCTTGTCTTTCGTACCATGCTTGTGTTCGTTCGTGGAGAGCTTTGTTGTAAACCAATCTTACACAGCCCAAAGTGCGCCGCAATAGCGACTCTTGTTCTGGTGTGGGGTAAAATCATCGGTAAGAATAGGCTTTCTCCATATCTTAACATTCTGGCATATATCGTGTAAATGCGCTAATATTTAACAGTAAAGCCGTCGTAGAACGACGGGGTTTCAGACCCAAAATTTTCGATGAGCGATCGACCATTTCGTGGCAAGTCCGATAATAGTAATTTTCGCCGGCCTTCGCGGCCGAAAACCGGGCCAATTCTGGCTAAATCCCCGGCAGTAACTCCAGAAAACCAAGAAGCTGATGATCTGCTCTACGGTCGCCGGGTGGTTTTAACGGCCATGGAGGAGGAGCGCCAACTGAATCGGATTTGGGTGGTCAATCGACTCCGTTACGATCCCCGTTATCATACCCTCTTAGAAAAAGCCAAAGCCAACGGCACGGTAATTGATGAGGTGGATGATCTGCGTCTCGATCAGATTACCAATAAGGCCAATCATCAGGGGATTGCCGCCCAGATGTCTCCCTATGAGTATATAGAATTAGCCGATCTGATCGAGAAAGCTAAGGGCAAAAGTCGTCACCCCGTCATCGTCATCGCTGAAGGTATTACGGATCCCCATAACCTTGGGGCAATTATTCGCACCGCCGAAGCCATGGGTTGTCAGGGGGTAGTTATTCCCCAACGTCGCGCCGCTGGGGTGACATCGACGGTGATGAAAGTGGCGGCGGGGGCCTTGGAATATTTACCTGTGGCCAGGGTGGTCAATCTCAATCGTGCTTTAGAGGAATTAAAAGCGGCGGGTTTTTGGCTCTACGGCACGGCGGCAAAAAGTGGTAAATCCTTACACACAATTAATTTAACGGGTGCGATCGGATTGGTGCTAGGTTCGGAGGGAGAGGGTTTGAGTCTGTTGACCCAAAAGTCCTGCGATGAGTTGGTATCTATCCCCTTGGCAGGCAAAACCCCCAGTCTCAATGCTTCGGTGGCGGCGGCTATGGCTCTTTATGAGGTTTACCGTCAACGCTGGCAAAATTCCCCCGACTGAAAATCTGTATTTTTCGACACTCCCAATAGCCAAAAGGAGAAAGTATAAATAAAATAGGAAGGAAGTTTGCGAAATGTAAACGAACGTGACAAAACCACCAGAGTAGATTTAGATGGGGAACGAAATGAAAGAATTTTTGATTAGCTTACTGGAAATGTTCGGATTAGCCTACTGGGTCGAGATTAAAACCGACTATCCCAGATGTACTTATTATTTCGGTCCTTTTCTCGCTAAAGACGAGGCTGAAGTCGCTCAAGCTGGTTACGAAGAAGATTTGAAAACAGAAGGAGCGCAGGGGATTAAATTGCATATAAAGCGTTGTAAACCCGAAGATTTAACTATTTTTGAGGAAAAAGAAGAAATCAAGCTCCTGAATACCCTAAAGGTCTTAGGCAGTCAAGCTTCTTAACAACTTTCAGTGATCAGTAATCAGTAATCAGTGATCAGTAAACAGTGATCAGTAAACAGGGCTCTTCTGGTTTCTGTGTGGAAACGAGGTCTATACTGATACTTTCTTCCGCAAAATAGCCCTAAAAGTCCTGCCCGATAAGCATTTCACGATTCTATAAGCAAAAATTATCACACAAAGTCGAGAAGAGCCTAAACAGTAATCAGTAAACAGTAATCAGTGAAAAGACAGCAGAAAACTGCCATTTAATAATGCACACTTAATACCGATAACTGGTAACTGATAACCGATAACTGATTCAAGGCTGATAGCCAAATATCAATGGGAGCGATTTAAAAAACAGCTATATTGTGCTTCTGTCAGCCTTCCCGCTTCGTAGAGAGTATCGGTAATTTCTGCTAGGGTTAAAACCGAATAAGCTTGATAACCATGGCTACGAAGTTTCTCTTTGACAAGTCCACCATGATCGATAAAAACCACGATATCATTAACTAATAATCCCGCCGATTTAATCTTTGCTGCCCCCTCGATCGCACTTTTGCCAGAAATTAAAATATCGTCCACCACTACCACGGTTTCCCCCACTTGAAAATTACCTTCAATTAATCTTCTTGTGCCGTGAGCTTTTACTTCTTTGCGGGGGAAAATCATCGGATGATTTAATAATAAAGATAAACCGGTAGCTGTGGGTAAAGAACCGTAGGGGATACCAGCAATGCGGTCAAATGTCAAGGTTTTTAATATTTCTCCATAGGCTTCAATTACCTGCTGAAAAATATTAGGATTAGAGATAATTTTTCTCAGATCAATATAATAGGAAAAAGTTTCTCCCGATGCTTGCACATAATCGCCAAACATCAAGCAACCAATATCAAATAATTGTAGAATTAAATCCTGATGAGGATGTTGTTTTAAAAGACAAACGTTAGCAGTCCAAATATCATCTTTGCTCGATTCTTGCCTTTGATTTTGTTTAATTCTGTTGACTTCCTCTCGTAAATCCTTGACTTTTGCCCCCAAATCGGGTTGAGATAAAAAGTCTTGGGGGACAGGAATTAATAAACCCTCGCCATGACTATTTAAACCCACAGTAATTAACTCGGAGAATTTGCTTTTGTCTTCCCAAATACTGCGTAATAAAATCAATCTTTCGGGGGCAAAATTGCGAATCTTTTTCAAAATCTCCGGTTGAGTGGTTCCCACTTCTAAAAACACTTGTTCGGGAGTTCCCCAAGTACAAGCTTCTTTGACAACTTGCAGATAAAAAGGATTGTCGCGACTGGGGAATTCTTGCAGATTAATCGCGCCTTGATTGGAAGTATGACAGAGGATAAAAGCGCCATGCTCGGGGTAAACTAAAAAAGGAGCAACGTGATCCTGTCCGGAGTAGGGATTGAGAGTAACCGCGTCCACCTGCCAAGTTTTAAAGATAGTCTCGGCTAAAATACTGCTAGTATTAATATCGCCGTATTTAGCATCCAAAATTACAGGGATATGATCGGGAATTGCCGTTAAAATTCGCTGTAATAATTCTAACCCGGCTGCTCCCAAAGCTTGATAAAAGCCTAAAGTTGGTTTGTAGGCACAGACAAAAGGGGCAGTTTCATCGATAATAAACTTGAGCCACTGTTCTAAATTAACGATTAATTCTCCCGGGGTGGAGGGCATCATTTCGGGGTTAGCATCTAAACCGAGGACAAGTAGAGTCTGGTTTTGACTAATGGCGTGGTTTAACTTTTGAAAAAAATTCATCGGTTCCTAATCTCAGGATTCTGGATTAGCTTCTAATTCTACACTGTTTTGCCAAAAAATAGGCTGTAAAATTGTCTGGTGCAGACTTTTTCTTGTGTCAGCGTCAAGGAATTTCTTTTGTAGCGGTTGCCATTCTTGCCATTTTTGGTGACGGATATTTCGGAAAATTTCTAGTAAGGTGGGCATTTCCTTGGCAAGACAATTGGGGAAAATTTGGCTAAGAAAATCCGAGAGAACACAACAATCCTGCATTTCTCCGAGAATACTTTGAAGGTTTTTAATATCTTCTAGATACTCTTGATACTTGTCGCCATAAAACTGAGTGAATAACTCCATATTATAGCGGGAACGCTTGGCTTCTTTACGGAGATCGTGCAGTAATAATCCTTCTTTTTCCAATAAGTCATCAATTTCTTGACTAGAAAACTCTCTTACTTTTTGATTTTCCTCTAAATTTACCCCAACTAACCAGCCTTCGTGCAGTAAAAATCGACTCGCTTGCGGTAATAATAAGTCCGGTAAAACCGTGGCAATATCTAATTTTCCAATCGGTTGATAGGTAGGATTATCCAACCAACTGGCAAAATCTGCCTTAAAATTGAGAAATTTATCGGACTTTAAGAGCTTTTCTACCTTAGCAAAAGCCTTCTCCCTTCGGTGTTCGAGAACTTGTAAAACTTTCTTCAGTAAATCCTGTTCTTTCGGGGGTAAAATTGGCTGATAATGACCGACAAAAGCCTCTTTTAACACATCTAAATCCCGCAATTCTCCTAAAATTCTGCCCAGATTACCCACCCGTTTTTGATCGGCAGATTTCGGCATGGTTAAAGCGGGGGCAAAACCGGTTAAGGTACTGCGAAGACGGCGCATTCCCACACGAATTTGATGTAATTCTTCCGTATCCTGATCGAGTAAAACCCCAGCTTCGTGTTTAAGAACTTTATGAAAATGTTTATCAATACCGATATAGGCCCAATCGGCAACAGTTTTAGCCCGAGAATTAAATTTGTTAGTCATTTGTCTTTAGGGAGGAAATAATGTCAAGATGATGATAGAATCTTTAAATCAAGACTGGAACTAATAGATACTATTTATTCTATACAATAGGATGAAGCGGCAGCTTTAAGAGAAGTTTATGGATAGTTTTTGGCTAGATTATGCGGGGGAAATCGCTTTTCGCACCGGAGAACATCTTTTCTTGACGGGAATAGCCATGGCTATGGGTAGCTTAATCGGGATTCCTCTAGGTATTTTAATTAGTCGTCAAGCTATTCTCGCTCAACCAATTATAGCGATCGTTAACACCCTACAGACTATCCCCAGTTTAGCCCTATTTGGCTTTTTAATTTCTGTGCCTTTTTTGGGAGGAATCGGCAAAATCCCCGCTATTGTTGCCCTAACTCTCTATACTTTACTGCCAATTGTTTTAAATACCTATCTGGGCATCACAAAAGTTGATCCCGAATTAAAATTAGCCGGGTTATCCCTAGGTATGACCGACGGGCAAATCCTCCGCTACATCGAATTACCCTTGGCCAGGGCGATGATTTTAGGAGGAGTGAGAATTGCGACGGTGATTGCTATCGGTGTGGCCACGATCGCAGCTGCCATCGGTGGCGGTGGTTTGGGAGTGTTTATTTTTCGCGGTATTGCCACGGTCAACAATCAGTTAATTTTGGCGGGGGCAATTCCTGCCGCTTTTTTAGCCCTTGTGGCCGATTGGAGTCTCGGTTGGCTAGAAAAGACCTTTTCCCCTTCGCAACGCCCGCAAAAGCCCTCTAAATGGCAATGGGGATTAGGTTTAATCGGGTTAGCCTTGCTATCTTTCCTGTTGACTCAAATTTTCCATTCATCCCCCGGCACAGTGGTGATCGGTTCCAAAAATTTTACCGAACAGGTGATTTTAGGGGAAATTTTGGCACAGGAGATCGAAAAAGAGACGAATTTACGGGTCGAACGTCAATTTAATCTCGGTGGTACTCTGATCTGTCATGAAGCGGTGAAAGCGGGTAAAATCGACGGTTATGTGGAGTATTCTGGCACGGCTTTCACGGGAATTTTGCGAGAAAAACCCCTGAACGATGCCCGATTAGTCTCTGAAAAGCTGCAAGAGATTTATCCAGAAAAATTTAATCTAGAAGTGTTTCCCAGTTTAGGATTTGAGAATAATTTCGCCATTGTTATCCGGGGAGAAACCGCCAGTCAATACAATCTTAAAACTCTCTCGCAAGCGGCTAAATATACTCCCAATTGGCAAGCGGGTTTTGGTTATGAATTTTTGGAAAGGGAAGACGGTTACAAGGGATTAGCGAAGACCTATGGCCTAACTTTTGCCCAACCCCCGAAAGTGATGGATTTAGGGTTAATGTACCGCGCTTTAGCGGAAAAACAAGTGGATTTAGTGGCGGGAAATTCCACCGATGGCTTAATTCCCGTGCTAGATTTAGTCATCCTAGAAGATGATCGACGCTATTTTCCTCCCTACGAAGCGGTACCGATTTTTAACCGGGATAGTTTGCGAAAATATCCGCAATTGCGACAGGTTTTAGCCAAACTCACCGGCAAAATTACCTCCACAGCTATGCAGAAATTAAACTATCAGGTGGATGGCAGCAATCGCAGGGTGGAGGAAGTGGTCAAAGAATTTCTAGTCTCCCTCTCTTAACCATTTAGTCACTCCCCCGGGTTGATCGATTAAACTAATGCCTTGGGCTTTTAATTGTGCGCGAATGCGATCGCTTTCGGCGTAATTTTTCGCTTTTTTTGCCTCTGTCCGTTGTTGGATCAGATTTTCGATTTCCGCTGCACTAATTCCCTCAGAAACCGGGGTTTCTCCTTGGTCGGCGGCAATTTCTAGGCCCAAAACCCTAGACAATTTCACCAAAGTATGCCATTTTACCGCTAATTGGGCCAGATTGCTGTCTGTCTTACCCGCATGGGTTAAATTATTACCCTCCTTGCGTAATTCCTTAGCGATTTCAAATAACACCGCTAAACCACCGGCAAAGTTAAAATCGTGATTTACCGCCTCTTGAAAGCGATTTTCTAGCTCTTGGTCAGTAATTCCAGGATCATCTTGCTGAAGATGCTTATAACCAAAGGATAAACCCTCTTGTAAAGTATGCCAGCCATTAGTGGCCGCCTGTAATCCCTCATCGGAAAAATCAATCGGTTTGCGGTATTGGGCTCCTAAAATTAATAATCTCACGGCTAAGGGGTCATATTTTGCCAATAACTCGCGAATAGTGATGAAATTACCGAGGGATTTCGACATTTTTTCCCCTGCCACCTTGACCATGCCATTATGTAACCAATAGTGGGCCAGAGGTTTACCCGTAGCCGCTTCACTTTGGGCGATTTCGTTTTCGTGGTGGGGAAAAATTAGATCACTTCCCCCCACATGAATATCGATAGTTTCTCCCAATTGTTCTTTGACCATGGCCGAACATTCAATATGCCACCCCGGACGACCTTGACCCCAGGGAGAATCCCAACTAGGTTCCCCCGGTTTTGCACCCTTCCAGAGGGCAAAATCAAAGGGGTCTTGTTTCTTAATTGCTTCCGGGTCGTCGGTTTCTACCCGGCCGCTGGCCCCCGCTTGCAAATCATCCAGTTTTCGCCCTGATAGTTTGCCATAATCGGAAAAACGACGGACGGAATAGTAAACATCGCCATCGCTGGGGTAAGCATAGCCTTTTTGTTCTAATTCATAGACTAGGCGCTTGATACCGTCGAGGCTATGAGTGGCCCGGGGATAAGCGTCCGCCGGTCTGACTCCTAATTTTGCCATATCTTCAAAGTAGGCCTGGATAAATCTCTCGGCCACGGCTGCCATGGTGGTATGTTCATTTTTAGCCCGATTGAGAATTTTATCGTCAATATCGGTGAAATTCTGAATATAGCGCACTTTATAACCGAGATACTCCAAATAACGCCGCACCACATCCCAAACCACACAGGTACGCGCATGACCCAAGTGGCAATAATCATAGACGGTAATGCCGCAGCAATACATGGAGACAATGCCGGGGATGAGGGGGGTAAAGGGTTCTTCGCGACGACTGAGGGTGTTGTAGAGGATTAAGGTCATGGATGGGGAAATTTTTTTCTGGGGAAAAAGGCTAGTCCAATTTTATAGCAGCTATCAGTTATCAGTGATCAGTGATCAGTGATCAGTTATCAGTGATCAGTTATCACTTTCCCTGATTTACTTACTATATTTTGTGTTTTTTGTCAAGAGGTTTTTAGGGTTTTAGTAAAGATGTGACGGTAAAATTCGAGAAGATAGGACTGTTTTGATGACAGCTATTATTGATAGAATCAATAGAATAACGAGAGGAAAGCTTGATTGTTTGCCTCAACCGACAATTTTTAATTGTTAATAAACTTTGACCAGACCCTAACTATGAATGAACCACCTAATAGCGCTGGCGATGAAATCCAATTACCCCGGGGAGAAAGAGTTGACCAGCTAAGAAATCTCATCGAAACCCTACGCATTGCCGATGAAGTGGCCAATCGAGGTTATTTGATTACCAGCGCCGAAGTGGCCGATTTAATGGATATTAATCCAGGGGCCGTTACCAGTCGAGGCGACCATTGGCCGTGGCGAAATTGGGTAATCTCCCGGGTCAGACGCGAGGGAAACCAAATTCTTTGGCAGTTGGAAAAAGTCGATTAGAATTAATTGCAATCATCAGTTAATTTCTCTCTTGACTTTTGTAAATTAGTAATTAGGGTTTGCTGAATAAATCTAAAAACCTTGTTGGGTAAGACTTTTAGACTTTTTGATTGACAAAAAGTCCCAGATCTGGGAGGGATCGGGGGGAAAATTCAGGGACTTTTTCCCTGAAAATTAGGTAATTTACCAGATGAAAATGGGTAAAAACCTACACCCCACACCCCACACCCCACACCCCACGAAAAACTTTTTCAGCAAACCCTAATTATCTCGTCAATTTCCCCCAGCAGATGACGCGCGAAACGTCGGGCCAAGGGCGGAGCCGATACAAGTGTACTAGTAAAGCCAGAAAATACCTGCAATCCCACTTTATCGGCGATCGCTCCCACTAGAGGCCGTCCCGAGGGGGCAAAGGCCACTAGGCAATGATGACAGCTTCCGGGGAGAGAGGCTAAAGAGGGCAGCAATGTCCCCACGGCGGCGCGTATTGCTTTTTCCCCCGCCAGAGGGTTTAAAATCCCGCTAGGATCGGTGATAATGGCGCTAATTTGCCCTAGATAAAGGCTTTGATCCCGGAATTGTACCGCCCCCGTTTCTAAAACACTGGTAATTATTTCTGGGGTTTCTCTCTGCCAAATGCCCGGATTTTCTAGTTGGGTAATTTTTTGCTCTAATACCAATCTAGCAGGAATTGCGGGCATAACTAGGGTGTTTAATTTGATCTCAGTGGGGGGAATTTTGATCACCTGGGCATGGGTAAAATAGACGGAAGCAGTAATACCAGATTTTTGCAGTAAAGACCGGGTTAATCCCCCCGCACAAACGATAGTTTCCCCGGCATAATAATTATTTTTAGGAGTTTTTACGCCGGTAATTCTCGATGCAGTTTCAATTAATTCGATGACAGCTTCCCGAATAATCGTGCCTCCCAGACGCAGAAAAGCTTGTTGATAGGCAAGATTAGTTTTTTCGGCATTGATGTGACCGTGGGGCAGTCGTAAAACTCCCGAAATAGCTGCGGGATTTAATAGAGGTTCTAAAGCGATCGCTGCTTGCGGATCGAGAATTTCGGGAGTAATAGCAAAGATAGCAAATTTTTCGGCCACAGTGGCCGGATCATCTTCGGGGTTGACGGTGAGAATTAGATCTATGTCCCGGTATTCGTTATCTATGCCCAATTCCTGCGATAAATTGCGCTGAATTTCTCGACCTTCTTGATATAATTTTCTCTGGATTTCTGTGGTGGCCGACCAATAGGCTAAACCCCCGTAACTGTAGAAAGTGGCGTTGAGGAGATGGGTTTCTTTTTCTAATAAGAGGACTCGACTGCCTAGGTTAGCTAGTTCATAGCTTAAGGCGGAACCGGTGATACCACCACCGATAATTATATAATCATAAGTTGTGGTCATAATTGGGCTAATTTTTACTTAATTAATCTATTCTATCATTTCCTAGTTTCTGATTTGATCAATAATTGCTATAATTACAGAAAAAGTTCAAAGCGGGATAGGATAACTATGCAACAGCTAGAAACTAGGGGGATAACTGACTCATGGATTAAAGGTAGTTGGGAAGAATACTTAGCAGCAATTAACAACTTCCCAGAAAATCAAGGAAAAAGTTATTATTACAATGGCTATTATCGATTAGAAATGACTCCCATCGGATTTGAACACGCTAGAGATCATCACGTTGTCTTTTTGGGGGTGAGTCTCTACGCTATCCTCAAAGAAATTCCTTTTCAAGGACTCCCTACTTGTTCTTATCGCAAAAGAGGAATTAGAGAAGTGCAGCCAGATATATCTTACTATCTAGGAGAGAAAGCGAATCTGATACCAAGTGCTACTTCGATTATTGATTTAAATCAGTATCCTCCACCAGATTTAGTCATTGAAATTTCAAAATCTACCCTCAATGATGACTTAGGCAATAAACGCTTACTCTATGAAGAATTAGGGGTTAGTGAATACTGGAGTGTTAAGGTAGATGATCCTCAAATATTTGCTTTTGAAATAATCGATCGAGGTAGCAAAAGAATTGATATATCAAAGGTTTTACCTAATTTAAAACTCGCGGTTTTAGAGTCAGCTTTACAACAGGCGCGCACCAGAGATCAAAGTCAGGTGGGACGTTGGTTAATCAGTCAATTTCAAGGTTAAATCTTACTGTTTTTTGGCAGCCGCTTTCTCCAATAAAGACTCGGCAAAAGCGAGGGCATCTGCTGCCGAATTTCCTCCCGTTAATTGTGCCAATTCTTCCCTTCTCGTCTGACGATTATCGAGAGAAGTAACCCGGACAACCGTGCGAATTTCCGAGAGATTAGTGGGATTATCTTCGGCAATCATTTGTTTATAAACTCGAAAATGGTGATCAGCTAAAGCAGCCACTAAGGGTTGATGAGTAACGCACAAAACTTGATATTGTTGACCTAATTGATCTAATTTATCGGCAATTGCCTGGGCAACTTTTCCCGATACTCCCGCATCAATTTCATCAAAAATTAGGGTTGCCGCTGCCGATTGGGATTGGGAAAAACAGGACTTTAACGCTAGGAGAAAACGACTCATTTCTCCTCCAGAAGCAGTACTGGATAAAGGTTGGATTTTTTCCCCCGGATTGGGACTAAAATAAAATACCACTTGATCGACTCCCAGACTGCTAGGATTACCCGGGGCAATCCGACAGACAAAAATCACCTTTTCCATGGCTAAAGGTTTTAATTCCTGTACCAATTGTTTTTCTAGTTGACTAGCGGTTTCTTGTCGCAAAAAGGTCAACTGGGTGCTAGTTTCTCGATAGATTTTTTCCTGTTGCTGACAAATTTTTTCTAATTCTTCAATCGATTGTCCTTCTCCCGTCAACTCCGCTAATTCTTGCTGTAATTTCTGATAATAATCGATCGCTTCGGCTAAACTTGGGCCATACTTGCGACAAATGCGCTTAAGTTGGACAATTCTCTCTTCTATCTCGTTCAATCTCTCGGGATCTGCTTCTAGACTATCCCCATAGACGTTGATTTCCTGTCCCGCTTCCACCACCTGATTTAATGCCGATCGCACCATCTCTAAAATTGGCTCTAAACTTCTATCATAAACCATCATATTTGTCAAGATATTTTCAGCTTTTCCTAACAAATCAGCGACGGCGGGTTGATCGCGATCATTTTGGTAGAGTAGTTGATAGACTTGATAGCTGGAATTTTGCAAATCGACACCGTGGGAGAGTCGGTTTCTTTCCTGTTCCAACTGTTCCAACTCGTCAGCGTCAGTTAAATTGGCTGATTCTAGTTCTTTTAGTTGATATTCTAATAAATCTAATCTTTGTAGGCGATTTTGTTCCGATTGCAATCTATTATTTAAAATATTCTTGCTTTCTTGCCAGTTAAGGTAGGCTGTCGCTACTTTTTCCCGCTGCCGCAGCAGCGATTCACCCCCGTAGAGATCTAATAATTCTCTCTGTCGATTAGCGTCCATTAACTGAACTGTTTGACCTTGAGCGGTGATTTCTACCAAAAAATCTCTTATTTGCGCCATTTGTTGGCGATTAGAGACGACTCCGTTAATCCGAGAACGAGAACGCAAGGAATTATTAGTAATCACTAATTCCCGGCTGATTGTTAGACTATTATCCTCTAATAGGTCAATTTCCTGACTTTCTAGCCAAGCAATTAATTCTGGAGTTAGAGAAAAAGTCGCTTCTAGGGTTGATTGTTGGCTTCCCTGACGGATGACGCGATGATTGACTTTACCACCGAGAACAATATCGATCGCGTCTAATATAATCGATTTTCCTGCCCCCGTCTCACCGGTCAGTACATTTAATCCGCTGCCGAAAGTTAATTCTAAGCGATCGATGAGGGTAAAATTTTCAATTTGTAGGCAGGATAACATATATCAGTAATCAGTAATCAGTTGGTATTCTCATTATCTTTCAGCATTCCCTAATTTTCCCCGAAACGGTAGCCCTTCCCATAGACAGTATTAATTAGAGGTGTTTCTCCGTCCGCTTCGATTTTACGACGCAGCAAGCGCATCAGGGCAGGAACCACGTTACTATTAGGTTGCTCTCCTTCTGA
This sequence comes from Microcystis sp. M109S1, assembly GCF_020247025.1. Lineage (NCBI taxonomy): Bacteria > Bacillati > Cyanobacteriota > Cyanophyceae > Chroococcales > Microcystaceae > Microcystis > Microcystis sp. M109S1. Next base: position 18,014 of record NZ_JADBRW010000278.1, on the reverse strand, counting down.
CCAGAGATGCTGATAAATTTGTTCATGGGTGAGAAGTTGACCCGGATGGGTCATAAATAAAGTCAACAATTGTACTTCTTTGACTGATAAACTAATCGTGCGACCGTGACGATAGGCCACTTGATTTTCGCTATCGAGTTCCAAATCAGCAGATTTTAATTTACCGCTATTACTAGCTTCAAAATTGGGAGAACGACGCAATAAAGCGCGGACTCTCGCTAATAATTCTCGCAGTTGAAAGGGTTTGACTAAATAATCATCAGCACCGGCATCTAATCCCGCCACTCGATCGTCTATGGTATCCTTAGCGGTTAGAAATAAAACGGGAGTGGTGTCCCCTTGATTGCGTAAATATTGACAGATTTGTAATCCGGATTGCTGGGGTAACATCCAATCGAGAATTAAGAGGTCATAATTATTCTGTTGGGCCAATTCTAACCCCGTCCGACCATTATTAGCAATATCAACGTCATAGCCTTCTTGAGCAAGAATTTGTTCTAAGGGTTCGGTTAATTCTTTTTCATCGTCAACGATAAGTATTTTCATAAAAGTAAAAAAGATGGTGTTGGGTGTTGGGGTGTTGGGGTTTTGGTTTTTTTTAGTTGAATCTCCCCATATCCCCATGTCCCCATATCCCCATTTCTCCTAATTATCTATCTTTGGGTAATAAATTGCGCCATTCGAGAGGGATATAACTTTCAATAAATCTAGCCAGGGTTGGGTAATGACGCTGATACAAAACTCCCATATAGATAATACCAAGTCCCAAGACGGTTAGAGCAAAGGGAAAGAAAATTGAATCGGCAAAGAGACGATAGGAGAGATAGGAAAGATAGGCAAATACTCCGATACCTCCGAAAACCACAAATAATCTTCTTTTTAGCAGGACGGATAATAACATCAATCCCAAGTTAATTAGACAGTACAAAAATCGTTGTGCTTCATTATCATCGATGAGGAGAGATAGACTAAACCAAAACATAATTAATCCGAATAGGTATAGCCAAAAAGCAAAATCTCCCCGACTGCGACGCTGACGTACATCAATTAAATAGGCAGTTATTAAACAGGCAATTCCAAACCAAAAGGATACCCACATTCGCAGTCTCCATGTGTATTCGTTCTCTCCAAATAGTAAAGGAGTTAAGTCCATTGACATATACCACAGACTAAAAGCGATCGGTGCAGTTAAAAAAGGAAATTTAACAAATCTCAAGGTTATTAATCCTGCGATAATCGTGCCTAATTCCATTAAAAACCAACTACCTTTAATCCATATATGGAAATCTCGATAGATGCCAGGATCGACCGCTTGCCAGTATCCTGTCCAGCGTTGTAAACCGTAGATTGCTAAGGGAGTCATTGCCACTGCCATGGTAAATAAAAGGCCGCCGGGGATTTTGAGATTTTGCTGAAAATAGAGATTTTTTCCCGTAAAAATAAAACAAATTGCATAAAACAGGGCGATAAAAAATAGGCCCGCACCGCCGAAACTCTCCCAAGCTTCGTTCATAAACCACCCCAGGGCGGAAATAACAATTAATGCCCCAAAATAATAGGACACATTGGCAAAATTAAAACGAGGGCGATTAACTTCATCTTCTTGGGGATAACGGGATAAAAAAGCCGTCCATAAATTTTCAGCTTGGCTGGCAGTAATTAGGTTTTGTTGTACCGCCCAATCAAAATCTTCTCTTTCTAGTCTCATAATATTCTCTAGTCCTTAAGCTAAGATGTATTTTAACCGCCTATCTCTTTACTGTTGCAAGAGTGCCTCTTACCTGTTAAATGCTTAATTAACAGCTTATCCTAAGGATAAGGGAATAGTGAATAGGTGCAAATGTTAAATCCTGTAATAAAACTTAAGTAGGTAGGCGTTAAAAATTATCAGATACCCCCCTTATCAAGGGGGGCAGGGGGGATCGAACCTAAAATCCATTTTTAATTTAATTATAACCAGCTACTTAACATTTACCGCTAGAAACATCCGAAATCTGCAAAATAGAGTATAATTCAGTCTAGATTAACTATTATCGAAGCAATTATGATAACTAAATCAGAACTCTATGAACAAGATTTTCAATTATGGCTGATAACAACAATAGGTCAGTTGGAACAAGGAGATTTTCAGGCATTAGATGTATCTCATTTAGTTGAGGAGTTGAAAGAATTGGGTAAATCAGATAAAAATGCCTTGGAAGGAAATTTAATGATTTTGCTGGCTCATTTACTGAAATTACAAGTACAATCCTCCGCTCCTGAAAGCATGAAATCTAGCTGGTATAGCTCCATTGTCGAACATAGGGAACGAGTTATCGCCTTACTAGAAAACACCCCTTCTTTGAAATCTCATGTAGCAATCGCCATCGATAAAACCTATCCTAAAGGTCGTAAAATTGCCATCAAGGAAAGTAAATTGGCTGACTTTGGCATTGCGATTCCTCCAGAGGAAGCATATCCCTTAGACTGCCCTTTTTCCTTAGAACAAATTCTTGACGAAGATTTCTATGGCTGATAATTCAAAATGCTGCTAAAAAGTCTTCAAATCTCAAAAACTGGGAAGCTATACAAGTCACATCTGTCTCCCGATACTAACCGATTCGACTGACCTTAAATAGAGCTTACAAGCTTTTTTGCCCAACCCTAGTTAATCAGCCTTCACGCATAAGTAAAAATTATAAAGTTAAGATAAACAATTAAAATATTTAAATATTTTAGGCGATTAGTTAAATGTAACAAGTAAGTTACAAGGAGAGTGTTTTTCCTGAATTTGCCAAAATTTGGCTGAAAATCGGGGTTGCCTACATTTACTAATATGGTATGATCGTGGTATGCTGTGGGCTTAGTTTAAGCATTAAGCCTCAAATCAACGGAAAACCGAGACAATCAGGGGACTACATTGATCCTCTTGCCCAAAAAAAGCCCATAAGGATAACATTTTTTTTTGTAGCAATTTTTTAAGTTTTGTAAAGGCTATTGACTTAGAACCAGAATTGTGTAATGTGGATCGAGAAATAGTCTTGAGTATTGACAAAAAAAACCCTTACCTGTAGGTAAGGGGGTTGGGGGGACAATGTGGACATCGATCGAAAGACTAAGCTAAACTGGTAATGAGTATGTATTAGGGCGGAGGTCAAGGGAAACAACAATGGACAATGTGGAGGTAAAACAAAAACCGATCCGCTGTTTAGAAGATGCGATCGAAAGGTGTCAAACATTAGGAATGCGGGTTAGTCGTCAGCGTCGCTATATTTTAGAATTGCTATGGCAAGCGCGGGAACACCTATCAGCGCGAGAAATTTATGATCGTCTCAATCTGCAAGGAAAGAACATCGGTCATACCTCAGTGTACCAAAACCTAGAGGCCCTATCCGGTCAGGGCATTATCGAATCTGTGGAACGCTGGGACGGCAGACTCTACGGTAACATCAGCGATTCCCACAGTCACGTCAATTGTCTGGACAGTCAACAAATAATCGATGTGCATATCGAACTTCCCCCGGAATTAATTAAACAGATCGAGGAATCGACAGGGGTAAAAATTACCGATTATCGCATCGATTTCTATGGCTATAAACAAAACAAATGAGCCAGATAACTGTATAATTGCCCCTGTGAATAGTCTCCGTTGACAGACGGCAACTCTTGTGATCGATCGCCCTCTCACCCTAATTATCATCGATAATGACCCGATTTTTCGCTTGGGTCTGGTGCAGGCCTTGTCGCAGATAGAAAATATTACTATCGTCACCGAAGGGGATTTAGAAACAATTTTCGCTTTGACTCTTAATCCGGCCCCCGAAATTATCCTTATCGATCCTCTTTTTGATTGGTCTTACTGTGAAATTCTCCACTCTCGCTATCCTGAAAGTAAAATTGTTTTATTAACCTTTCCTCTCGATTCCAGACAGCAACTAATCGCCAGAGAATTAGGCATAGCCGGTTATATTCCCAAAGGCACAAACCTAGAGCAATTTATCACTATTTTAGGGCAAATTTCCCGGGATGAAACCCACGATGTCGCCCCTTCCCCTCTCACCATTGCTACTCGTCCAAGTTTAGCCCCTAGCCATTGGTTAATCACTGCTGGAAAAACGGGATTAAATCGCATCGAAAGTGAATTACATTTAATTGATCTCCACCTCAATCAACAGTCTTTATCTGGCTTTGATCGCTTTTACTGGCAGGGGAGAAAACGAGAACTTTTAGCGGCTCTATGGCTAGTGAGAAAACTAATTCCTCTCGAAGGTAGTTATTACAATTCAGCTTCAGTCACACCCCCGGTAATAATTAACAATATCGATCGGGAATTACCAATTTTAAGCCGCGAGCGTCCCCTCTGTGTTTCGGCAGTTTTTGAATCGACTTTAGCGGTCATTCGATCGCCTTTAATTAATAGAACCAAGATAAGTTTTGAAATTGATGTTTTACAGGATAATCGGCAACGGGAACTATTGTATTTAGGTCTCGATGAAATTCGCAAAAACGTCGATGAAATGAGATATTTACAGATTAGCAGCGGGGAATTAACCAGTCGCTTAAATCTGATTATTTACGATATCTGGGAGAAAGTTACCCGTAAATTTTTAGAAATTAATGCCTCGGTTTCTGACGAAATTAGTAAAAGTAGGCTTAACGAAATTATTCTGGAAGAAAGAGAGGCAATTCAAACAGAAATCCTCAATAAAATTCCTTTTACTCTTGACTTATTTTCCTATTTATTGTACGAAAATAGTTTAACTATTGACGGAGTAGAATACCGGGCTAATGCTCCTGAAACCATCGCCAGAGCCGAAATTCTGCTGCAAAATCTCATTCATAATATTGCCAATGCAGTGACAGTAATTATTCTCAATAACTTCTCGGAATCGGAAAGAGTCAAACAAAAACTTTACCGTTCAGAATTTCTCATCGCCAGAAAATTAGCTAAAATCCGCAATGAATTATCTTGGAAATACCGACGGAAAAAATATTGGCAAGAACCCAAAGATATCTTTGAAAGTCAATATCAATTATTTCACTATAGCGAGGGACAAATCAAATCTCTAGCCATTTATTCCCCCCGACAGGAAGAATTAAATAGTTTAACAGGCATACCCTGGTTAGTTTCGATCGCCTTAGAATTAAGAGACTCTTTATCTCCGCGTTTACGCGCTTTTTTTCGGGTGGTGGGTAAGGGAGTAGTCTATATTCTTATCCAAGTTATCGGTCGCGGTATTGGGTTAGTAATTCGCGGGGTTTTACAGGGAGTCGGTAACACTTGGCAGGAAGTCAAAGGTAAAAAGGAATTATGAATTATAACTGATAACTGATAACTGATAACTGATAACTGAAGTAGTCCTAACTTTTACAATTCCTTATCAAAACTGTATTTATCGCGAATTTGTCCGACAAAAAACTGTCCTTTCGATGGTGCAGACTGAAAATCTTTATATACTGCCAAAGGTAGATCATGATAAAGATAGATACCACCGTGATTAAATTCCACTTTCAGAATTTTTTTTTCCTGATCGTAGTCAAAAGATTTAATCGCTGTACTTTGACTTTTTAATAAGGGGAAAGCAATCACATCGCGAATACTGGCAGAATCGGTTAATAACATGATCAGGCGATCGATGCCAATTCCTAGGCCTCCCGTGGGGGGCATTCCGTATTCTAAAGCGGTTAAAAAGTCCTCATCAACTCCCTGCGCTTCCAAATCTCCAGCCGCTTTTTTGAGTGCCTGTGCTTCTAATCTTTGCCGTTGATCGATGGGATCGGTTAACTCAGAAAAACTATTAGCTAATTCCCGTCCAACCACATATAATTCAAATCTTTCTACGAGGTCAGTTTTTGAGCGATGGGGTTTAGCTAAAGGCGAAATTTCCACGGGGAAATCTAGCACAAAAGTGGGCTGTATTAGGGTTTCTTCGACTTTTTGTTCAAAAGCTTCATTTAGGAGCTTACCGATGGTTTTACAGTCCTCTGGAACGCCAATGCTGGCATTTTCTGCGGCAATACGAGCCGAATCGAAATCATCAAAACTATTAAAGTCAACCCCGGTTATTTCTTGGACTAATTCGTGCATGGTCACTCGTCGCCAAGGAGGAGTTAGGTCAATTTCCGTGTCTTGATAGGTGATTTTCAGCGTACCTAAAACATCTTGTGCGGCCTTAACGATAATGTTTTCGGTTAACTCCATCATGTCATAATAATCGGCGTAGGCCTGATAGATTTCGATGGAAGTAAACTCAGGGTTGTGTTTAGTAGAAACCCCTTCATTGCGAAAAATCCTGCCTAACTCGAAGACTTTTTCAAAACCACCCACTATTAATCTTTTTAGATGTAACTCGGTGGCAATGCGGAGATATAACTCCATCTCCAGCGTATTATGATAGGTGATAAACGGTCTAGCATCGGCTCCTCCCGCTTCACTTTGTAGCACGGGAGTTTCAATTTCAATAAAACCTTCTTGGTCTAAATATCTGCGAATGGCAGCGGTAATTTGGGCGCGACGGCGAAAAGTTTGTCGCACTTCTGGATTAACAATTAAATCCACATATCTTTGTCGATAACGTTTTTCTACATCGGTTAAACCGTGCCATTTATCCGGGAGAGGTAAGAGGGATTTGGTGAGAATTTCGTACTCGTTTACATAGATAGATAATTCGCCGCGTTCTGTGCGTTTAATTGTGCCTTTTGCTCCTAAAATATCGCCCGTATCGGTCAGTTTAATCACAGTGTTAAAGGCATTCGGCACGGCGGCCATGGTTTCACTAATGCGTTTTTTATCGAGGTATAATTGAATCGTTCCCGTTTCATCTTGCAGGTTAAAAAAGGCTAGTTTACCCATAATTCTTCGGGCAATAATCCGACCAGCAATGGCTACTTCGACGCTAATTTCTTCCCCCGGGGCTAAGTCAGCGTACTGCTCCTGTAATTGTTGAGCGTGAGCGGTAGATTTCCACTGGTAAGCGTAGGGATTTAAGCCAGCTTTTTGCAATCCTGCCACTTTTTCTAAACGAGCAGCCCGGATTTCTTCGAGGGTAGAGGAGGGTTGATTTTCAGGATTTTGTGCTTGAGATGCCATCGTTTTCTAAGAGGAACAATTCTGGGGGATGGGGGATGGGGGATGGGGTTTTAGGGATTTCAGTTATCAGTGATCAGTTATCAGTTATCAGTTATCAGATGTGAGTTATCAGTTTACTGTTTACTGTTCACTGCTCACTGAAAAATTATCGTCCCATTTCTCGCTTTAATTTTTTCAATTCTTCTTCCATTTCCCATTCTTTAAATTTTAGATCGAGATTATCGTAGTTCGAGCGCTGATAGTCCGATTCTTGGGGTTGATCCCAAAAACTGGTTTCCCAGTCACGGGACTGATTTTTAGGGGATTTTTCGGCTTTAATTTGCACTTCTTGACGACGTTGTTGGACCTGTTGCAGTAACTCTTGGGATTGACTCAGACGTTTTTTCACCCCTTCCATCCGTCCCCAAAGTTGATTACCCTGACGAAATAGGGCCGCCTCGCGTTCACTAGCAGCCTTAACCAAGTCCTGCCGTCCAGCGGCCTTAGCCTTATCGATTCTAGCGTGCCAAGTTTGGATATCTTGGGCAGTGGCCAAAATTTGCTGTTCGAGACGTTGACGCTCATTTTCTAGGGCGCTAATCAGTTTAGCAGTATCGCGCTCCTGTTCGCGCAGTTGTTCCACCAGCGCCTGTAATTCTAACTGGGGATGACTTCTGAGAAATTCTTCCAGTTGGGTTTCAAGAAAGCGACTGACATCATCAAATAGATTGCCCATCGGTGCAATATCCTAAATTTTCAATTAAAGTCTAGGAGCGATTGATTTTAATCCCCCTCTTTTTAGCATAGGCTAGATCAACCCTAGGTTTAAATAGGGTTTGCGGCAAAAAGTTTTTCGGTGGGGGTAGGGTGTGGGGTGTGGGGTGTGGGGTGTGGGGTTTTACCGATTTTGAGGGGCTCAATTACCTAATTTTCAGGGAAAAAGTCCCGGAATTTTCCCCCTGAACACTCCCAGACGAGGCACTTTTGGATTTCAAAAAGGTCTAAAAGTCTTATCCAACAAGGTTTTTAGATTTATTCAGCAAGCTCTAAATATATTTGGAAAAAGTAGTACAAAAATGTTATTCGGCTGCGGGTCAGGGACGGGGAAACCAGTATAATAAAACTAGAGTAATATTTCCTGAAAACCTCTTAATTGTTTGACTTAAGTGACAACTTCACCAGCTTGGACAGAACGCATCGGTTATCAACGGGATTGGGTGTGGCGCGGTTGGCAAATTCGTTATAGTTTTATGCCGGCAAAAAACCCCCAAGATGCCGATAATCCCCCTTTAATTTTACTGCATGGATTTGGAGCGGCGATCGAACATTGGCGCCATAATATTCCTATTCTCAGCCAAAATCATCGAGTTTACGCAGTAGATTTATTAGGTTTTGGTGGTTCGCGCAAAGTACAGGTTCCCTATACCGTTAATCTCTGGGTGGAACAAATACACGATTTCTGGCAAACTGTTATTAACAGACCCGTGGTATTAGTGGGAAATTCGATCGGTTCTTTAGTTAGTATGGCCCTAGCGGGTAAATATCCGGAAATGGTAGCCGGATTAGTTATGCTCAGTTTACCCGATGTCAGCCGTCGGCGGGAAATGATCGCCGATTGGTTATTAAATATCGTCACTCCTATGGAAAAATTTTTCACTTCTCCTTGGCTATTAAAACCGATTTTTTACTATCTGCGTCGTCCGCAAGTCTTGAAAAAATGGGCAGGAATCGCCTACGAAGACAAGAAAGCAGTCAGCGAGGAATTAGTACAAATTATCGCCGCCCCAACCCTAGATGAGGGGGCAGCCGAGGCCTTTATTTCCCTAGCACAAGCTGTCAATCATCCCGAATATTGTCCACCAGCAAAGTTAATTTTACCACGCTTAGAAATCCCGATTTTATTGTGTTGGGGAAAGCAAGATCGGATGGTTCCCGTCCAGTTAGCCCAGGGTTTTGTCTCCCTTAATCCTAGGATTAAATATGTAGAATTTGAACAGGCCGGTCATTGTTTACAGGATGAATGTCCCGACCGTTTTAATCCAATTTTATTAGAGTGGCTAGAATCTGTTCCTGTTCTTTGAGAGAATAGGGAGAGTGATTGTTGGTGATAGTCCTATGCAAACCTTGGAATCGACGCTCAAACCTCCCGCAACTGCCTCCGAATTCGACACCACGATTCACCGACGCAAAACCCGTCCCGTCAAGGTAGGTAGCGTTACCATCGGTGGTGGTCATCCCGTGGTCGTGCAGTCGATGATTAACGAGGATACCCTTGATATAGATGGTTCCGTGGCCGGTATCCGTCGCCTCCATGAAGTCGGTTGTGAAATTGTCCGCGTCACCGTGCCGAGTCTGGCCCACGCCACCGCTTTGGCTAAAATTAGGGAAAAACTGCTGGCCACCTATCAACCCGTGCCGTTAGTAGCCGATGTGCATCACAACGGTATGAAAATCGCCCTAGAAGTGGCCAAGCACGTCGATAAAGTGCGAATTAACCCCGGTTTGTACGTTTTCGAGAAACCGAAAGCCGACCGCGGCGAGTATAGTCAAGCAGAATTTGATGAAATTGGCGAAAAAATTGCCGAAACCCTGAAACCTTTAGTGGTTTCCCTGCGAGATCAAGGTAAAGCGATGCGAATCGGCGTTAACCACGGTTCTCTAGCCGAAAGAATGCTCTTTACCTACGGCGACACCCCCGAAGGAATGGTACAGTCGGCTTTAGAATTTATCCGCATCTGCGAATCCCTCGATTTTCGCAATCTGGTCATTTCCCTAAAAGCTTCCCGCGTGCCGGTGATGGTGCCCGCCTATCGTCTCATGGTTAAGCGCATGGACGAGTTAGGTATGGATTATCCCCTACATTTGGGTGTTACTGAAGCAGGAGATGGGGAATACGGACGCATTAAATCCACTGCCGGGATTGCCACTCTGTTAGCGGACGGTATTGGTGATACGATTCGCGTTTCTCTGACGGAAGCTCCTGAAAAGGAAATTCCCGTCTGTTACAGCATTCTCCAGGCCCTGGGACTGCGGAAAACTATGGTCGAATACGTTGCCTGTCCTTCCTGTGGTCGCACTCTTTTTAATTTAGAAGATGTCCTGCAGCAAGTGCGCGCAGCGACTCAACACCTCACCGGACTCGATATCGCCGTTATGGGTTGTATTGTCAACGGACCGGGAGAAATGGCCGACGCAGACTATGGTTATGTGGGGAAACAGGCCGGTTATATCTCCCTTTATCGCGGTCGCGAGGAAATTAAACGCGTCCCCGAAAATGAAGGTGTAAGCGAGTTGATTAATTTAATTAAAGCCGATGGCCGTTGGGTAGAACCTTAATTAGTTTTACCTGTAGGGGTTGAACCTATTTCAACCCCTGATAATCAGCTATAATAAAAAGCTTGCTAGAAATTGCCGCCCCAGAGAGTTCATGCTACCTACACGCGATTGTGTTCGTCAAACCCCCGCCTACACTCCGGGAGAACAGCCCCAAACTGCGGGATTTACCAAACTTAACACCAATGAGAATCCCTATCCCCCACCGGCGGAAATTTTTGCCCACCTGCCAGAGCAATTAGAGAAAGTCCGACTCTATCCCGATCCTATCTCCAAAGAGTTACGGCAAACGGCGGCGGAATTATACGGCATAACAGCCGATCAGATAATCGCGGGTAATGGCTCCGATGATATCCTTAATATCGCCCTGCGAACTTTTGTTAACCCTTGCGAAAGCGTCGCTTTTTTAGATTTAACCTATTCTCTTTACGAGACAATTGCCCGGGTACACGGGGCAAATATTATCGAATTTCCCACTAATGATAAATTTGCATTGGAAGGACCGATTATTTGTCCAGAAGCGAAATTAATTTTTCTAGCTTCTCCTAATCCTCCCGTCGGTAAACATCTTGATCGCGACTATTTAGAAGCAACCTGTGCTAATGCCTCGGGATTGGTATTAATTGATGAAGCTTATGTGGATTTTAGTGATGACAATCATCTCGATTTTCTCTCCCGTTACGATAATGTCATTATTAGTCGCACTATGTCGAAAAGTTATAGTTTAGCGGGGTTAAGAGTCGGTTTCGGTTTTGCTTCCAGGGCCATTATCGAACAGATGGATAAGGTGCGTGATTCCTATAATTTAGATCGCATCGCTCAAACTTTAGCCACAGCAGCTTTAAAACACCATAATTATTTTGAGGAAGTTTGGCAAAAAGTCCGTCAAACACGCGGCCGTTTAATTACTTCTCTGCGCGAGTTGGGATTTATTGTTTTTGACTCGGAAGCTAATTTTATCCTCGCTTCTCCCCCCCAGATTAGTGCCAGTGAGTTATATAATCAACTCAAAGAGCGTCAGATATTAGTGCGATACTTTAAACATCCTCGCATTCAGAATTATGTGCGGATTTCGATCGGGACTGATGGGGAGATTGATCGCCTTTTATCTGCTATTCAAGAGATTATGGGAACAAATTAATCTCTATTTCCGTCAAGACTTTATTAGCACTTTAAACCCTAATAACTTATCGAAAAAAAGGCTAGATCGAGCGGAACAAAGCAGCGACAAACAATGGTCTAATGGCCTGTCGTTTCTCCCGATTACTAGCCTTGGCTATCAAGATTATTAGTCCGACAAAAGGACTAAATACTAGCGCACAAATTTTTGAACTTATGCAAGTTTATCCCCAAGGAATCACAGTTCAAGAATTGAGCAATCGCTTAAATCGTCCCGTTTCTATGCTCAATCTTTGTCTAAAATCTTTGGTCGCTTCTAAAAAAATCCTGGCCAGAAAAAATCATAATCAGTGGGTTTATACTGTTAATAATACTAAATCCTGTTTAAAAGGTATAGGAGAGTGGGAAGTGGGAAGTGGGAAGTGGGAAGTGGGGGGAAACAATCCATAACTGGGTTTTTAAAGATCGATTGGGAGTTAATCATACTATTAAAAACGGATTTGGTATAAAAAAGCTTAGTTTGTCCAGATAAGCATACTTAATATCTAGAAAAAGTGTTTATTATTAACCCTATTGCTGAATAACTATTTTAGGCTGTAGGTAGTATTCATCTTCTATAACAACTATCTCACCAATGCCGAGAAATTCAGCTTCTAAAGACTCCACAGCAACCAGAGAACCGAGTATAACATTTGTATCGGTGAGATTAATTTTTCTGCCGTGAAACCAATCGATAACTCTCTCTGGTGTGAAAGAAATCCAGTCTAGATGTGCCAAGGCAATGCGAGGCGAAATTAAACCCTCGGAATTAGCCATTAAAGCTTCCAGATTAATACTATCGGCCAACTGAAAACCACAGCTTTCCGTGCGAGTTAGACTGGCTAAAGTGCCACCCACAGCTAACACCTTCCCCAAATCTCTGGCCAGGGAACGAATATAAGTCCCCGATCCACAGTGAATATCTAGCTCTATTTGCGGAAATTCGCCCTCTAACCAGTCTAAAACCGTAATTTGGTCAATTTTGACCTGACGAGGCTCCACTGCGATTATTTCCCCTTTGCGCGCCAATTCGTAGAGACGACGACCATCCTTGTGAATAGCACTATACATCGGCGGAATCTGGGCAATATTGCCGATAAATTCCGCTAAATGGGGCTTAACTGCCTCTAAAGTTAAATCGGCACAGGGACAAGCAGCGATCGCTTTTCCCGTAATATCATCGGTATCGGTGCTGAGTCCTAACTGGATTTTTGCCCGATAAGCCTTATTTTCGGGTAAATAGGCCAGTAATCGGGTGGCAGCCCCGACGGCGATCGGTAAAACTCCCGTAGCCATAGGATCTAAAGTTCCCCCATGGCCGACTCGTTTAGTCTTAAGAATTTTTCGGACTTTGGCCACGCAATCGTGAGAAGTCCAATCGGGGGGTTTATTGAGATTTAAAAAGCCAAACATTTGATCAATTGTAGGGTGGACTTGTGCGACTATAGGTCAGACTAAATCCTGTTTAAAAGGTATAGGAGAGTGGGGAGCTTTTTTTCAGTGATCAGTAAACAGTAAACAGTAAACAGTGAACTGAAAACTCACATCTGATAACTGATCACTGATCACTGATCACTGATTCAAGACCGACGATTAGAAGCTAATATTATATAATTGCATAACTTCGCTTAAAGGTAAACGGGAACGAACACCGAGGGAAAGGTCAGAAAAATGACCAAGATCATAATGATCAACAGCAGCGCGAGCAATCATAGCGGCGTTATCGGTACAGAGTTTAAGCGGCGGAAAATAGACAGTTAAATGATGATTTTTGGCGGCAGTTTCCAGATGATTTCTTAAGGCACTATTGGCCGCCACTCCTCCCCCGATCGCAATAGTTTTTAAGCCATAATCTAAGGCACAATTGATTGTCCGACGGGTTAAACTTCTGGCTACCGTATCTTGAAAACTAGCGGCTATATCAGCTACAGGTAAATTATCTGGCTCGAATTTCTCTACTAAGCGCAAAACAGCAGTTTTTAAACCACTAAAACTGGAATCGTAGGCATGAAAACCGCCGGTTGGTAAAGATATTTTACCCTCAGGCAAGGGAAAAGCTTGCGGATTACCATCTTTAGCTATGCGATCGATTATCGGACCACCCGGATAACTTAAGTTTAATAATCGTGCCACTTTATCAAAAGCTTCTCCGGCTGCATCATCTCTAGTGGTTCCTAATTGTTGATATTTTCCGCAGGCCTGCACATGGATTAAACTGGTATGACCCCCAGAGACTAAAAGAGATAAAAAAGGAGGTTTAAGATCAGATTCAGCGAGATAGGAAGCATAGATATGACCTTCGAGATGATGAATGCCGATAAAGGGTTTATCGTGGACAATAGCCAGGGTTTTAGCCGCCGTCATTCCCACCATTAAAGCACCTACTAAACCGGGGGCAACTGTGGCGGCTATTCCATCAATTTCTGACCAATTTAACCCCGTTTCTTGCCAAGCTTTTTCTAGACAAAAATTAATGGTTTCTAGGTGTTGTCGGGAGGCCATTTCCGGCACAACACCGCCATAGAGACGATGGAGATCAATTTGAGAAGAAACCACACTACTCAACACCAGGTTATTGTTAACAATAGCCACAGCCGTTTCATCGCAACTGGTTTCGATCGCTAAGATAATTGTCATGAATTAATAAGTAATAGGACAAAATTAACTTTTTGGTTAGGATAGGCAAAAGGTAGTTAGATATGTGTAATTAATTTTGCTTAGGTACTTAATTAAAGTTATCGTTCAGCAATTTCCATAGCCACCACCGCCGGGGGTTTCAATAATAAAAATATCACCAAGGTTCATTTCTACAGTCGCAGTACCGGGCAATTCTTCGATAGTTCCATCGTTTCTTTCCACGGCATTACGTCCTATTTTACCAGCTTGTCCTCCCGCCAGTCCAAAGGGGGGAATCAGGCGATTACCCGACAGAATATTGGCGGTCATAGCCTCTTGAAATTTAATTCTTCTAATCACACCATCACCTCCAGAATATTGTCCCCTGCCGCCACTATCGGGGCGAATGCTAAAACTTTCTACTAACACAGGATAGCGCATTTCTAATACTTCTGGATCGGTGAGACGGGAATTAGTCATCTGGGTTTGCACGGCAGCGGTTCCCGCAAAATTTGTCCCCGCACCGGAACCGCCACAAATAGTCTCATAATATTGATATTCTTGATTGCCAAAAGTGAAATTATTCATCGTCCCTTGGCTGGCTGCTTGAATGCCTAAAGCACCGTATAAAGCATTAACTATTGCCTGGGAAGTTTCCACGTTTCCAGCTACCACGGCCGCCGGATAAACGGGATTAAGAAAACAGCCAGACGGGATAATTAAATGGAGGGGTTTGAAACAGCCAGCATTTAAAGGGATTGCCTCCTCCACAAGGGTACGAAAAACGTATAAAACCGCCGCTCTTGTCACTGCTAGGGGTGCATTAAAATTATTATTTAACTGGTCAGATGTGCCAGTAAAATCAATGGTTGCTTGACAATTATCAATATCTATGCTAATTCTGACCTTGATGACAGCACCGTTATCCAGATAATAAGTAAATTCACCATCTTTCAGGACAGATATAGCTTTTCTAACCGCTAATTCCGCATTATCTTGAACGAACTGTTGATAGGCTTTAACCATAGCTAATCCGTAGCGCTCAACCAGATTATGTAATTCTCTTTCCCCCTTGGCATTAGCGGCTATTTGTGCTTGAAAATCGGCAATATTTTGGGCGATATTGCGTGCGGGAAAAGGACTATTAGTTAAGTGATTAATTAATTCTTGTTCCCGAAACTGTCCCGCCGCTACCAGCAAAAAATTATCGAATAAAATTCCTTCTTCGCTAATATGAACAGAATGGGGAGGCATAGAACCGGGGGTAATTCCACCGATATCAGCTTGATGTCCCCGGGAGGCAAGATAAAATAATATTTCCTGATTTTGGCGGTCAAAAATAGGACTAATTACTGTGACATCCGGCAGGTGAGTACTGCCATTATAAGGATTATTAGCCAGATAAACATTCCCTGGACGAATCGTCTCCCCTTTATCCTGAATTAAGCTTTTGACACTATCGGACATAGAGCCTAAATGGACGGGAATATGAGGAGCATTGGCGATTAAATTTCCTACCTCATCAAAGATAGCACAGGAGAAGTCTAGGCGCTCTTTAATATTGACACTTGCTGCCGTATTTTGGAGAGTAATCCCCATTTCTTCGGCAATAAATTGATAGAGATTTTTAAAGATTTCTAGATAAATAGGATCGGCAACGGTAGTTATTTCTGTGCGGTGAGAATTGAGAGGGGACATAGGAAAGTCAGTTATCAGTTATCAGTTATCAGTTAGCTGTCTCTTGTCTTTTTTCTCCTCCTGTCTCGGAGTTTACTGTCTGCTCACCCAAGAGAAGATTTTTGATTTTTGCGGGAGCTCTAGTTACCAGTGATCACTGACTGTTCACTGTTCACCGATCACTGTTCACTGATATGGGCTGACTGATATATAATCGCAGTCAGTACCAGAGGGTGAATTATGGATAAAACCAGCTTGATCGATAAAGTGCAACAAATGGCCAATAAACGGGATTATTTACTGCAATTGCGCGATAAACCCGACATTGGGGGTCTGAGATTAGATGTTAATCAAGCTCTTGAGGAGTTGGATGAATTACTCGATGAGTTTCAAGCAACTTTTCCTGAAGAAAAACTTAGTTAACTATCCGACCCGACGGAATTGAGATTTGTCCGATTGTGCTAATTTTCCCAAGTCATCGATCGCTTTGATCAGATCTTGGGAAGATATATCTTTAGGGCAGTATAGATCAAAGGCTGTAGTTTGATTATTTTTTTCCATTGGAAGATTTGCCAAGGAACTATAGGCGATAATGCGGACATAAGGGTCGAATTGTTTGATCTGAATAGCGGCGCTCTGTCCATTTAAGACAGGCATCCGTACATCTAAAATAATTACATCTGGTTGATAAATTTTCGCCAATGCGATAGCCTGTTGACCATTAACAGCAATTCCCACCACCTGACAATGCGGCTGCTGGGAAATTAAAGTCTTGAGTACTAAACAAGTTAGCTCGTGATCTTCGGCAATTAAGACTTTAATTGGCTCTCTCGGCTTCATGATTATTTTCCTTTCCCTAGAGGTCTGACTTGTTATCATTGTAGATCCTGTTGATCTTTTGGACTTAACTTCACGACACTTCCCACTTCCCCACCTCCCCAATTCATAATTCATAATTCCCCCACTCCCTTCTCTCTTTTCCCTTCTCCCCAACTCCCACTCTGCAATAACTACTGGCAGCCAGAAATACGTTCGGTTCATATCATACTTTGTGCTTTTTGTCAAAAAAACTTTTTTTTTGCAATAAAACTACACAAAAAAAAGATCATCGTTGCCGGTGAAATTGACTAATTTACCTGTCTTAATTAGGATTACCTTGTAGGTGTGGCAAGGGTTTCAACCATTGCTGCCCAGAAAAGCACAGAGGAACCCATCGTGAAATTCAGTAAAATCGCTGTAACTATCATAACATCGTTGTTAAATAAAAATCTCTCTCAATTAATTTTTAAGAATTTGTAAATATTGCGGAATGTTAATTTAAATATTCTCAAGCTTTTGGAATTATTATATAAGTTTTGCTTATATACGTCCGAAAATAGAACTCCTGGAAAAATCCAACATCTACCATTGGGTTAGAATTCAGGAGTCAGGAGATTATTTTTATTTATTCTTCCCACTTCATAATTCATAATTCATAATTCCCCTTCTCCCAAGTGGTCTGAAAAGTTATCCCACATCAGCTGGCAAGAAGTTGATTTTAAGTTAGCGATTAGACTACTTAACAGCTTGTGAGGGGGGTAAGTCAGAAGGATATGGATATGGTCTGATTCTCCGTTAATCTCTATTATCTTCGCCTTCCATTTCTCGGCTATGTTTTGAAAAGCTATTCTCAAAAACTCCAGATGCTCTTTCTGAAACACCTTTCTACGCAGAAGTGTTGAACGTTGAGAAAAGTCAGACAAAAAATGCTATTATAGATAGAATCTAGACAACTTATTACCCTCACAATAGGGAGTTTGCCCTGATGACGAATTTCTCAAAACTCATAAAAGAGCTTCTCAAACCACTGCCTAAAAATGACTACCCCGCTTTAGATACTTTTACATTTTTGTCCTGTTGGATTTGTTTTGCTTTAGATAAAAGCATCGTCAGTATGAGGGACTTATGCAGTAGAATGGTACTTCAAGGAATTAATGTAAATTTATCCCCATTTTCTAAGGCAAGCAAAATTAGAGCAACAAGTCCGTTTGAGAAAGTCATTGTCGAATTAAATAAGCGTTTAGTTGCCAAAAAAGGAATAGAGAATGCGCGAGCTTTATTTCCTATTGACTCAACAATAATTAGCTTAACCAGTAAATTACTATGGTCCCAGGGATGGCATCAAGTAAAACTATTCTCTGGT
>NZ_JADBRW010000277.1:0-9683 GCF_020247025.1 Microcystis sp. M109S1 | reverse complement strand
GCCGAATTTGAAGTCTTTTCTGAACGAAACCCCTTACTATCTGTTGTCAAGGTTCAGTTTTTAGCTTGGTTATCGCTTTTTCCATTGTAGCTTAAAGCCGTCCTAAAAGGACGGGGTTTTAACCCAAATTTTCGATAAACGACCACTGAAAAAGCCAATTAGGGAAGCAATCGTATGTAAAATGATCACTGCGATGCCAGCTTGAGCAATGAATAGGGGCAAACGTTCCGATTCTCGGATTATTAATAAGCAGATAATAACTGCTAGAAAAATCACGGCTAAACGATTAGTTATCGGTTCCAGACTTTTGGCCAGTAAAGGGAAGTAATGGCGGATAGTCATACCGATAACCAGGGGTAAAACTATAATCAAAAATATCTGCGCCATAGTAGAACCAATGGGTAAGGAGATGGCGGCACTTTCACCCATAAAATGCTGTAAGCTCAAACTAGCTAAAAAAGGAATGGTGAAAATGGTGATGATGCTGCTAAAAGCGGTTAAAGTAACAGAAAGGGCCACATCTCCCTTAGCTAAATAGGTTAAAACATTGGAGGAAGGACCGCCGGGGCAAATGGCGACAATCATTAAACCGACGGCAATTTCTGGCCGGAGAGGCAAAAGAGAAGCAATAATAAAGCCGACGATCGGTAGAATAATAATTTGATTGACTAAACCGATCAGGACTGCTTTGGGATAACGGGTGATACGCTGAAAATCGGCGAGAATTAATCCCAATCCCATGCCTAACATTAAAACGCCTAGGCCAACGGGTAAGAGGATATTAGTAAAAAAGTCGGCTTGCATGGGATAAAAGCGGAGAAGATGAGCTTATTTTCCCATAAATTGACTGGTTTATTCTTGTCCCTGGTTCCCGATTTTGCCGACTAAAAAACCCCGGTGTGCAAGAGAGGTTAAATTGTAGGAGAAATCCAACCTTGGGGATTTTAGTCCAGTTTCCCTCTCTCGCTCCGGAGTGAGAGAATAGTCATACTTAGTTTTTTTGTCCCGATCGAGAGTATTTTCTGAGATAGATCATTGCCGATCTGGGGATAAAAAACGGTAATTTCGCCCGATATAACCTTTTATTTGCGCCTATGACTGTCAAAATCGCTCTTAACCCCAATCAGATTCAAAATCTCGATCTATCATCTTTAGAGACTATTATTCAAGATTATCAGTCCCAATCAGCGATCGCAAAATTGGAACAAGCTCTACAATTAGAGATAGATTATCCTCGCGCGGAGGGTGATATGCGGGAATTATCGGAGATAGCGGAAGTTAGGCTGTGGTTTCTGCGTTTAGATGCGGTTTATCCCTGGTTAATCTTTATTCTTGACCCAAAACATGGAGAAATCGCCCGTTATGCTGCCATGTTAGTCCCGCATCAATTCCATCGCGGGGAAGGAATTCAATATAATCCCGAAGCTTTAGAGATTTTTGTGATGCAAAAACTCTTTATTTTGTCTGATTGGCTGAAAAGTCAGCAAATTCCTGCTTTATCTCGCTTAAAATTTTTCGCTCAACAGTTTGGTTACGATATCGACGAGGAATTTCTCTCTCGTCTCTAAAAGCCTCCTGCGCTGACTAGATAAGGTATTTTTAGTATATGGCAAGCTACTGTCTAGCCCAATTTAGCACCACCAATACCCCTATCAGAGAATCATGGATACAAAATCCTTTAAACGTACCCTACAGCAGTCGGATAACTATAACCGCAAGGGATTCGGTCATAAAGAGGAAGTAATGGATGCGATGACCAATGAGTATCAAAGCGACCTGATCCAAGAAATTCGTGAAAATAATTATCGTTTACAACGGGGTCACGTGACGATCTATCTCGCTCAAGCTTTTGGGTTTTGTTGGGGGGTAGAACGCGCTGTCGCCATGGCCTACGAAACTCGTCAACATTTTCCCCTGGAACGTATCTGGATTACTAACGAAATTATTCACAATCCCTCGGTTAATCAGCGTCTGCGCTCCATGGCCGTGGGTTTTATTCCGGTCGAAAATGGCCAAAAAGACTTTAGTGTGGTGGAATCGGGGGATGTGGTGATTTTACCTGCTTTTGGGGCCAGTGTCTCGGAAATGCAAATACTTAACGATAAGGGTTGCATGATTGTGGATACCACTTGTCCCTGGGTTTCTAAGGTGTGGAATTCCGTGGAAAAGCACAAAAAAAGCGACCACACTTCGATTATTCACGGGAAATATAATCACGAAGAAACGATCGCCACTAGCTCTTTTGCTGGCACTTATCTAATCGTTTTAAATTTGGATCAAGCTAATTATGTCGCTAATTATATTCTCCACGGTGGCGATAAAAATGAGTTCTTAGAGAAGTTTAAAAATGCACATTCCCAGGGTTTCGATCCCGATCGCGATCTAGATTATATCGGTATTGCCAATCAAACCACGATGCTGAAAAGTGAAACGGAGGAAATTGGCAAACTCTTTGAGCATACTATGTTGAGAAAGTACGGACCGATCGATTTTAAAGATCATTTCATGAGTTTTAATACTATCTGTGATGCCACTCAAGAGCGTCAAGATGCCATGTTTGAACTGGGGAAAGAACCGCTTTCTTTAATGGTGGTAATTGGGGGTTATAATTCCTCTAATACCACTCACCTACAGGAAATAGCGATCGAGCGTGCCATTCCCTCCTATCATATCGATAGTGCCGAGCGCATTCTCCCCGGTAATCGCATCGAACATAAACCTTTAGGGGACGATTTAATCATCACCGATAACTGGTTAAATGAGGGAAAAATTGCCGTCGGAGTGACTTCCGGTGCTTCCACTCCTGATAAGGTGGTAGAAGAGGTGATCGAGAAAATTTTTGCGTTCAAATCTTCTTTAGTCCCGGGTTAATTAGCCTAGGTGTGTTAGCCTTTAGCAATGGCTGCATCTCAGATCACAAATAGGAGATGCAGCCGATATTTTTATCAGTGGGATTGCTCAGAAACTAACTACCGCAATCTTGACATTGACGTTAGAACCGTTGGATTCTTCTCGTTGGGTGTATCTCACATTTGCAGAAATACCGACAATCAGCAATTATCAGTGACTTTTAAATTATTACAGATATATCATACTAAATCCGTTGAGTATAGGCTAGTTATGAGGAGAGGCACTCATGCAAGAGGCACTCATGCAAAGGGGAAAATAAATAATCAGTTTTTAATAACCAGATTTAGTATCAGCAGCTGTCTGTAAGCATCCCACCGAAAAACTAATGCGCTCCGGGGTTTGGGGGGTTCTACCCCCCAAAAGCTTGGATTGAGTGATAAAATCGAAAGTAAGGCCCGACTTTAGCAGAGAGTTTCCCCCTAAAAATCCCAACTTAGTAGATTTACAAAAATGAGATGCAGCCTTCTCGTTTCTGTCTGGAAGGAAGAGCCAATATTTTCCTAAAAACGGCGGGTTTTATCGATTCCGTAGATAATTCCCGTCACCACGGAAGACAGAATTAATAACAAAATTAATCCTCCGGGTAAAAAAGATAATATTCCCATGCCGCGCAATATATAAACTAACACGGTCACTAATAGGAAACCGAAAAAAAGAGACTTTAAATAACTAGAATTTGAGCGCATTTACTTAGATTAACACTTCCTCTTGAGTTAAGTTTAACTTTTCGGCAATCATTGCCAGAATTTTTTCTTCCCTTTTTCCGTTACTGATAGATTCCAGTAACCGGCAATTGAGGATAATTTTTTCCCCGTTGGATAAGGTTAAAATAATCCGTCGGTAATTAGACCCCAAAAAGCCTTTGTACTCTTCTACTTTTGCCTCAACAATTCTCTCTAGAAGATAATCACTTTCACTTCTAAAAATTAAATGTTGTCGCTTACGGGTTAGGGTAGAGGTACCCTGATTAAAGACATAACTCTCCCAATAGCTGACATCATAAAGTAACAATAGACCTGACAATAAGCATAACATACCCCAGAGATAATAGCGATAATTATGGTGGTGTTCTAGCAGTGCTGACAAGGTATCTAGGGGACTTTTGGCAATAATTTCCTGAGCTTGATATCTATTCACAAAACTATCAAATCGAGTTTTAAAATCACTAGCTGACTGCACATCCCGAAAATTCTCGATGTAGAGATAGTTATTTCTTCCGACCAATAAAACCGTGTTATTAACAGTTTTTTCCTGCTCAACACTGATAAAAACTTCTTGATAGACAGCCGTAGCTTTAATGTGAGTCAAAGAAAAATTTTCCCGACTAGAAACAGGAAAATTATACTCTTGGACATATTGACAATCTATCCTTTTTGTGCTTAACCTAATGCAGTTGAGATAAGCGCGCTGGAAAGAAACCACATAGGCTAAAAAGAGCAAGGGAACCCCAGCCAGAAAAAAACCCAGAAAAGGACGATATTTAGGAGCCTTATTTTCTAATAAGAGTGTAGTCAGCGTTTTTTGCTTAACTCGCATAGGAAACCCTACAGGTACTTTGTTCTCATTGTACTACAGCTTTTTTCAGCATCCTTCTCAGGATCTATTTATTTAATCTGCTGACGGGGAAAATTGTAATGATTATTCACGAAAATCTTACATCAGTCTCTAGACTGCCTCTATCTTGACCTTTTTTGTCTGGGTTTGGCACGGTAAAACCCTGTTTATCGAGTTTTTGTAAAGCTTTGGCGTTTTTTTGTTTATTGTTTGTATTTAAAGTAAATGTATAAACAAAGCTGTTTTTATAAGTTTTTATGAGTTTAAACAACTTTATAAACTCTAAAAGATTATTTATCTAATTTTTACGCTTTCAATCTCACTCTAGCTATAGCAGATAAAAATTGAGCCTCTTTCCAAGGGGTGGGGAGATGGTCAA
Organism: Microcystis sp. M109S1; assembly: GCF_020247025.1. NCBI lineage: Bacteria > Bacillati > Cyanobacteriota > Cyanophyceae > Chroococcales > Microcystaceae > Microcystis > Microcystis sp. M109S1. Next base: position 4,840 of record NZ_JADBRW010000277.1, on the reverse strand, counting down.
TAATGGCGATCAAAGCACTGATAAACAAACTCACCATTCAAGCGCACATTTAGGAGAACTTCCATGCCTTTAACACTTGCAGTCTACGGAAAAGGTGGCATCGGTAAATCGACAACAAGCTGTAATATTTCGGCCGCTTTAGCCAAAAGAGGCAAAAAAGTCCTACAAATAGGCTGTGACCCCAAGCATGATAGCACCTTCACCCTGACAGGCTTTCTTATTCCCACAATCATCGATACCCTGCAAGAAAAAGATTTTCACTACGAAGACATCTGGCCCGAAGACGTTATCTATGACGGCTACGGTGGTGTCAAATGCGTGGAAGCGGGTGGCCCCCCGGCCGGTGCTGGTTGTGGCGGTTACGTCGTCGGGGAAACGGTGAAATTATTAAAAGAATTGAACGCTTTTGATGAATTTGACGTGATTTTGTTCGATGTTTTGGGGGATGTGGTCTGTGGGGGATTTGCCGCACCCTTAAATTACGCCGATTACTGCATAATTGTCACAGATAACGGCTTTGATGCTCTTTTTGCCGCCAATCGCATCGCCGCTTCCGTCCGTGAAAAAGCGCGCACCCATCCCCTGCGACTAGCCGGATTAATTGGTAATCGCACCTCAAAACGCGATTTAATTAATAAATATGTGGATCATGTTCCCATGCCAGTGTTAGAAGTTTTACCCTTAATTGAAGATATTCGCGTCTCCAGAGTTAAAGGTCAAACTCTCTTTGAAATGGCCGACAAGGATCCGATGTTAAGTTATGTTTGTGACTATTATCTCAACATTGCCGATCAGATTTTAGCCAAACCAGAAGGAGTTATTCCCAAAGAATCTGCCGACCGGGAATTATTCACTTTATTATCGGATTTCTATCTTAATGCTGATAAACCCAAAGTTAACGCCGAGGAAGAATTAGACCTAATGATGGTTTAGATTATTTTGTAGGGTGGGTTAGCGATAGCGTAACCCACCAATAACCACCAATAACCACCAATAAACTCTTTTTCTGGGTGGGTTACGGCGAATAATTAACTTATTAGTTAATAGCCTAACTTATCGTCGCCTAACCCACCCTACCCACGAATTTTATCGAGGACTCGATGATGATAATTTTTCCCTCTTATTGGGAATTCTAATAGAGAGAAGATTATTATTCAGCCAAGGAGACAAAATGAGCAACTTTGAGGAATTAAAAGCAACCTTACCGAGGCAATGGTTAGATTACTACCAAAATAATCAAGCTTGGATTAAGTGTTTAATGGATTCCAGAAATTGGTGGCGTAAAACTCCCGACGGTGGTAAACGTCCCAGTGCTGACATAATTATAGCGGCAGTAGCAGCTTTAGAACCTAAGTTATCAGTGTGGATGTATCCCTTTTGTCAGCTTAATTCCGATGGGGACAAACTGGTAGAAGTTTTAGGATTAAATTTTGACCCTGAGATAAAACTCAAAAAACGAGAAGAAGAAAGAGAATTAAGTAATTCTGTCTGTCCTAATGAGGATCCTGTACTGCAAAAAATCCGCCAAGAGTTACAACGAGAAAACCTCAATAAACTAAGTTAAAGGAGACCCAAAAAACATGACCGCCATTCAAGAACCGAGCGCTTTACAATTTGATTGTGAAACCGGCAACTATCACACCTTTTGTCCGATTAGCTGTGTTGCTTGGTTATACCAAAAAATCGAAGATAGTTTCTTCCTTGTTATCGGCACAAAAACCTGTGGTTACTTCCTGCAAAATGCTATGGGTGTGATGATTTTTGCCGAACCACGTTATGCCATGGCCGAATTAGAAGAAGGGGATATTTCCGCTCAACTAAAAGACTACGAAGAACTAAAACGCCTTTGCTTACAAATTAAACGAGATAGAAACCCTAGCGTTATCGTTTTTATCGGTACTTGTACCACCGAAATAATCAAAATGGACTTGGAAGGATTAGCACCAAAACTAGAGTCAGAAATCGGTATTCCTATCGTGACAGCGCGCGCTAATGGTTTAGATTATGCCTTTACCCAAGGGGAAGATACCGTCCTCGCTTCTATGGTGCATAAATGTCCCGAAAAAGTTAAGAATGAAAACGACAAAGAAGAACGGAATGCTATCCAGAAACTCTTAACTTTTGGACGTAAAAAAGAAGAAATTAAACAGGAAGAATCGGAATATAAAGACCATCCTCCTTTAGTTTTATTTGGTTCCGTTCCTGACCCGATTGTGACTAATTTAACCCTAGAATTAAAAAAACAAGGAGTTAAAATTGATGGTTGGTTGCCGGCCAAACGTTTTACTGAATTACCGGTAATTGAAGAAGGTTATTATGTCGCTGGTGTCAATCCTTTTCTATCACGAACTGCCACCACTTTAATGCGTCGTCGTAAGTGTAAATTAATTGGCGCACCCTTTCCCATCGGTCCGGATGGAACCCGCGCTTGGATAGAAAAAATCTGTTCGGTTTTGGGAGTAGAACCGCAGGGATTAGAGGAAAGAGAGGCAAAAATTTGGGAAAGTTTAGAGGATTATCTGCAACTTGTGCGCGGTAAATCGGTCTTCTTTATGGGGGATAATTTACTAGAAATTTCCTTGGCACGTTTCCTAATTCGTTGCGGGATGACTTGTGATGAAATCGGTATTCCTTACATGGATAAACGCTACCAAGCGGCCGAATTAGCATTACTAGAAAAAACCTGTAATGATATGGGTGTTCCCATCCCGAAAATTATCGAAAAACCTGATAACTACAATCAGATTCAGCGCATTTACGAGTTAAAACCCGATTTAGTGATTACAGGAATGGCCCATGCAAATCCCTTAGAAGCGCGGGGAATTAACACTAAATGGTCGGTAGAATTTACTTTTGCTCAAATTCATGGTTTCACCAATGCGCGAGATATTTTAGAATTAGCTACTCGTCCCCTGCGTCGCAACAATAACCTCAAGGAATTGGGTTGGGACAAGTTAGTTAAAGAGTCAGCAAAAGTGTAAATTTGTTGTCAGAAGTGTACAATCCTCAGGTAAGGAATTGATTTTCCTTACCTTTTTTCCTGTGATTGTTTGCCGATTCTGACGACAATTCTTGTTCAAATGCTCAACAAGTGGATAAAATAAAAGTATCGTCTCCTTTATTCCTTAGAGACTTTTAGGGTTAATATGCAATGCTCATCGGATTTAGTGTCGGCAATTATCGCTCTTTTAAAGATGTAGTAACTCTCAGTATGGTAGCTGCCGAGGAGGCCAATGATAATGATGAGCTTGATAAAAATAATGTTTTTAAGGTTAATCAACAATTTAGTTTACTGAAAAGTGCCGCTATTTATGGAGCAAATGCCAGTGGTAAGAGTAATTTAATTCTGGCATTCAATTTTATGCGACGGTTTGTCATGAATTCTGCTAAATTACAAATCACTGACAAAATAGATGTGGAACACTTGGATCTTCTCGACTTTGTGTGATAATTTTTGCTTATGGAATCGTGAAATGCTTACTAGGCAACACTTTTAGGACTATTTTGTGGAAAAAACTATCAGTATAGACCTCGTTTCCACACAGAAACCAGAAGAGCCAACACTTTAGATTAAGTACCGAAACTGTTGATAAACCATCCTTTTTTGAAATAGTTTTTCAGCTAAAAAATAAAACTTATAGATATGGATTTGAAGTAACTCAAAAGCGAGTAGTTTCCGAATGGTTATTTTGTACGCCCAGAAGTCGTGAAACTAAAATTTTTAATCGGCAAGACGATAAAATAGAATATAGCAAAAATATTGAACAAGGTAATATGCTAAAAGGATTGACAAAAAAAAATACTCTGTTTTTATCACTAGCAGCTCAATTTAATGATTCTCTAGCGGTAGAAATTGTCCCTTGGTTTGGTCGCTTAGGTGTTGTGTATGGGTTAGATGTTGGAATTTTAAAAGATATTACGATTAGATATATTTCTGATAGACAAGATTTGATTGATGATGTAACTAAGTTAATTAAAAAATTAGATTTAAGTATTGACAATCTCAACCTAGAAATAGAAAGCAGAAAAATTTCCTTAGACAGTCTCCCGCAAGATTTACCGGATGTTGTCAGAAATATCATCAGTCACTCTAGCGGTGAAATAAAGTCCGCTACCATAAAAACCTATCATCCAAAGTATGACTCAACAGGTAAAATGATTGAGTTAGAAATTTTTGATATGGACAATCATGAATCTGATGGAACTAAAAAGATTTTTGCTCTGTCAGCACCGATTTTAGACACTTTGCAAAAAGGGGAAGTTTTAGTAATTGATGAATTAGATGCCAGACTTAATCCTCTAATGACTAGAAATATAATCGAATTATTTAATTCTCAGAAAACTAATCCCAAAAATGCTCAACTTATTTTTACTACTCACGATATTAATTTACTTAGTCATAAATTTTTGAGGAGGGATCAAATTTGGTTTACCGAAAAAAATCATCAAGGAGCAACAGATTTATATTCTTTGGTGGAATTTGCTGATATTAATAATAATGATACCTTTGAAAAAGATTATATTCAAGGTCGTTATGGCGCAATACCTTTTATTGGTGATTTAAGTACCATTATTGGTAATTAGTATGGGTAAAAATAGGAATACTTCTGATTATTTGCGTCGCCAAACTAAGACTAGAGAAACAAGAAAAAGATTTTTAATTGTTTGCGAGGGAGAAAGAACTGAAGTTAACTATTTTGGCTCTTCGTTACTTGTTATGGTTCGATAGGGGGGCATAAATTGACTAAATCCTTCTCTGGCAAGAGACTTAATTGATGAGTTGGCTATGGATCAAAAACAATTGACAAAAATCGCCAAATGCCTTTATACATAAGGGTTC
>NZ_JADBRW010000276.1:0-10712 GCF_020247025.1 Microcystis sp. M109S1 | reverse complement strand
CAGAGTATCATAAAAAACATCATGCAAGCATACAAACTCAAAGGAAAAATTGATCAATCTGGTAACTTGCTGATTACCGAACCCCTGAATTTACCCCCCGGAAACGTGGAAATTGTAGTTTGGGCAGCCACAGACACCCTTGATCATACCACAACCCCAACCACTGAATCAGCACCAGAAACACCAAAAAAGACCAACTAAAATCAAGGTTTTGCAAAACTGGTTTGAGAAAACCCAACCTGCACCTCCTGATTTTGATCCAGATCAAGCTAAATGGGAATATTTAAAGGAGAAACATAACCTGTGAAAGTCTTGCTTGATACCAACATAATTGATAGTGTAAACTTAAAGAGTTCATCTATTACCAAAATTCTATGACTCGCTGGTTTAATATTGCAGGTCCCTGTTCAGACGATATCCACTATATGCTCTCTCCCACAGTCAGATTACCAGATTTAGAGGAGCTAATTCAACAACGTAGTTATTTTGTTCTTCACGCACCACGACAAACGGGGAAAACCACCGCTATGTTATCCCTAGCAAAACAACTGACTGATACTGGAAATTATGCCGCAGTCATGGTATCTGTAGAAGTAGGAAGTGCATTTAATCATGATCCTACTGCCGCAGAATTAGCAATTTTAGGGGCATGGTATAATACAATTGAGGATAGTTTACCGACCGAATTACAACCTCCTGCTAAACAATGGCAACAGGAAGAACCAGGAAGCAGAATTAAGGCTTTTTTAAGAGGTTGGGCAAAAGCTATCAATCGTCCCATAGTATTATTTATAGATGAAATTGACTCTTTACAAGACCAAACATTAATATCAGTTTTACGACAGTTAAGAGATGGTTTTCCTAAACGTCCAGAAAATTTTCCCTCATCAGTAGGATTAATTGGTTTACGAGATGTGCGAGATTATAAAGTAGCATCGGGAGGTAGTGACAGATTAAATACATCCAGTCCTTTTAATATTAAAGTTGCTTCTCTGACTATGCGAAATTTTAATCTGGTAGAAGTAGGAGAATTATATCAACAACATACAGCAGCAACTGGACAAATTTTTACACCAGAAGCAATAGAAACAGCATTTTATTTAACACAAGGACAACCCTGGTTAGTCAATGCTTTAGCTAAAGAAATTGTAGAAAAAATGGTAAAAGATAGAAATATCGCTATTACCAAAGAACATATTTTAACAGCCAAAGAAATATTAATTGCTCGTCAAGATACTCATTTAGATAGTTTAGCGGAAAAACTCAGAGAAAAACGAGTTAAAAACATTATTGAACCAATTTTAGCAGGGCAAACCTTACCCGATACCCTAGCAGATGATAGGCAATATTTAATTGATTTAGGATTATTAAGACGTGATCCGATGGGAGGATTAGTTATTTCTAACCCTATTTATCGTGAAGTTATTCCCCGCGTTTTAGTACAAGGAACTCAGGACAGTTTACCTTTAATTAGTCCTAGTTGGTTGACGGCAAAAGGTGAATTAAATATTGATGGTTTATTAACAGCATTTCTCAAATTTTGGCGACAACAGGTCGAACCTTTATTAAGTAGTGCTGCTTACCATGAAATTGCCCCCCATATTGTATTAATGGCTTTTTTACATCGTGTGGTTAATGGTGGGGGGGTTTTAGAAAGGGAATATGCAATTGGTAGTGATAGAATGGATTTATGTCTGCGTTATAAAGATGTAATTTTAGGGATTGAATTAAAAGTATGGCGGGATAAAAAACGCGATCCGCAAGCTGATGGAATTGAACAATTAGAATCTTATTTAGGGCGTTTAGGTTTAGATTTTGGTTGGTTATTTATCTTTGATAGGCGGAAAAATGCCTTACCAATGGAAGAAAGATTATCAACTGAGGTTGTGCTGACGGAAAATCAATATAGAATTACTGTGATTTGCGCTTGAGTGTTTCCAAAACTCACTGTTTTTAGCAGAAATAAATGGTATCATAAAATTAATAAAAATGCACTCGTCACATCATGAATTACAGAGACTATATCACAATTGAACCCAATAAACGTGGTGGTAAGCCTTGTGTACGTGGCTTGCGAATCACAGTTTATGAGGTGCTTGAATACCTAGCTTCGGAAATGACAGAAGAAGAAATTCTTGATGATTTTCCCGACCTAACGCGAGAAGATTTAAAGGCTTGTATTGCTTATGCGGCTGATCGTGAACGTCGGTTAATGATTTCGACTTGATCAGCATGAAATTACTATTTGATGAAAACTTATCCCCTAAATTATCCACCCGTTTGAGCGATATTTTTCCAGACTCCCTTCATGTTCGAGATGTAGGAATGAAAGCAACAATAGACCCCATAGTTTGGAATTATGCCAAAGATAATGATTTGATGATTGTCTCGAAAGATGCTGATATGCACGATCTAAGTTTAGTGTTTGGGAATCCTCCCAAAGTCATCTGGCTGAGACTGGGAAACTGTTCTACTTTACAAGTTGAAAATTTACTGCGTCGGGAGTTCAGTACAATCAAATTATTTTATGAAGATAAAAATTCATCATTGCTTGCTCTCTCATAATCTTCCTGAAAATTTGGAACTGCGTTCAAACCAGTAATAAGGTGCGTTACATTTGACATTTTACATTGTACTCTTTACTCTTTACAAAAGTTCGGGAATTTGTAAGCGTTTGTATGCTTCCAGTTTATTAATTCCTCCACTACTAACAACCACCTCAATCACTAAATCAGGATGTTTTCTATTTGCTTCCAACTCAGAAGATTCATCACCTTCTTTTTTAACCTTTTTAAATTCATTTTCTAAGGTGACAGAACCAGTAGGAGTAAAATCTAATCCCAAAAATTCTCAATAAATTTCTACTAAAGAAGCATTTTTCTAATCTCCAAAACTCCATCTAAAAAAGATAACCTTAACCCTGGGCGATCGATTAGCTGTTCAACAGCTTTAAATTCTCTCCAGGTTAAGTCACTAATTAAAATTGGTTCTGCTTCTCGTTCGATGAATGTAGTTATCATAATTTAAACCCAAATTTAGAGAGGGAATTTTTCTCAACATGATATCATATAAAAACAGATGATCATGAAAAATATCATGGAAGCATACAAACTGAGAGGAAAAGTAGAAATCATCGTCTAACAAACGACCCTTAATCATACCATAGCCAGTAAACCTTTTGAGAATACCAAATCATCAGACCTCTTGTAAAAATCAAAAATTGTTGTTAGGATTAGAAGTCAGTAGTCAGGATAATTAAGAATGAATAATAATCAATTAAATAGTCTATTTACGGATTTTATGCCATTTAATCCTTATTTTTGACGTTTTTGAACCCTCAAAAATTAATTATGCAAGAGACTTATCTAAATTACTTGTTAATACTGCACACTTAAAACTCAAATCTGATAACTGATAACTGATAACTGATAACTGATAACTGTCTTACTCGGCTTTTACCAAACCCTGAGAGCGAATACAGGCCTGTTCCCAGCGACAATCGGGATTAACTTCCACCGGTTTGAGTTGCGCCCAGATTTCGCCTTGAGCATCGGCATAAAAACTATCGATAATAGCGGCAATACGAGTACCAAAAGGTTCGGTAATGAGGACAGAATCGGTCAGATTAAATACTTCGCCATTGGCTCCCGTCGCTTTTTCGATGACGGGAATTTCTGCTTTGGGAATTGGTTTTCGGAATAGAGGAGCCGAATCGGAACGGGGACGGAAAGGAGATTTTATCTCGCTACTGACTGATTTTACCGTTTCTGCGGCTGGTTTTTCCTCGATGATTTCTGAAGGGGTTTCCGGGGGTTTGGGGGGTACTGCGGCCCTAGAACCCTTTTTAATAATTTGTAGAGGTTGTAGGGGAGGAGTGGTTTTAATTGGCTCTTCGGGGGGTTCAGGGGTGCTAGGGGTTTTCTTCGGGGGACGTGGCATGATACGACAAGGAAAATAAAAACTATAGAATTATTGAAGCACATCGAGCCGCTAACCCGCTCGACCGATGCTTGTATCAATAGATATCTAGGGTTTGCGGCAAAAAGTTTTTCGTGGGGGTAGGGTGTGGGGTGTGGGGTATGGGGTTTTATGGCTGGCACTTTTTGATGGCAAAAAAGTCTAAAAGTCTTACCCAACAAGGTTTTTAGATTTATTCAGCCAACCCTATCTACGAATTAGTCGATTCCCCTCTCTCCCAACTTATTAAAAAAATTTCTCATTAAGTATTGACAAAAATTCCTAATAAGCTTATGGTTATTTATAGTGTTCTCCTCTCAAGGATCGGCAGTGGAACCGCGCGGCAGTCTCTAACAATGCGGTTCCCATTTTTTTTTGGAACGATAGAAGGCTTTTAACGTCTCTAAACTTCTAGGTTTCCTCATCCTTTGGCTTTTATGAACGATAATTCCGACCTGTACCTCGATCATCTCACCCATGCGGATACTGTCATCACTGCTGAAATTGTCGAGCATGAGAGTCAATCAACAGATGAGACAGATTGGGCAGCTCTATCCTCTCATTTACGTCAACAAAATCAAGAATTACAAGCGGAGATCTGGCGACGGGAGCAAGCTCTCGCAGAACTGCGATCGCACTTAGCCGAGCAAAATCGTCGCTGGCAAAGTTGCGATACCCTAATCCAGCAGCAAAACGAGGAACTGCAATACGAAAAGCAACAATTACAGCGAGCTTTAGGGGAAATCGAACAGTATCGTCAAGCAGAACAACGGCAACCGATGATTATTGCCAATTTGACCGCAGAATTGACCCGCACGCGTCAACAATTAGCCCGTTTAGAGCGAGAATGTGCCTTAATTCAGGAAAGTTATCAGGAAAAAAGCCAAAAACTGTGCAACTATGACCAGCAATTGCAGGAATTACGCACCCGTCTCCAACGTCAGCAACGCTACACCCTCCAGTATAAAGCGGCCTTGGCCCAGTATTTCCAGCGCGGTAGCGATCGCAATTCTCCCCCGGATTTAGCCATTGTCGCCAAGGCAGCCGCGATCAAGCCTTGGTCTCAGACAGAGAATCAAGAAAGCGATGAAGTGGCTCCCATCGATGAGTTTTTAGCGGAATTAGAGACAATTGAGCCAGTAGAATCCTTAAATAAGAAAGATAGGGATTGGCCCGCACCTATCATCTCCCCTTCCCCGAAATATTCCTCTTTTCGGGTTGATTTGCCCACTTTTATTAAATATCGCCAAGAAGAAAATAATTCCTGAACAACAGAAAGAGAGCCGGCGACTGTCCATGTTTCGTCTCGGCTCTCTATTCTGGTTCGCTCCTCACACTAATTAAAATCTATCATAAGCTGATGGTTTTGTCCACTAAATTCATAAAAGTTAATATTTTTATAGTTCCGTCATCGGCAGCAGTTGCCATTTTTGACGGAGAAGACGGTTAAGTAGTTTTTGACTGACGCTAATCAGGATTAATCTCGATCGCTGAATTGGGGCCGATTCTCCGATAATGCGACAGTTACGCTCAAAATTGAGCATTGCCTCGCAAAAATTTGCGGTTAGGGGATAGGGTTTCTGGCGTTCCCAACAATCACAAACGGTTAAAATTTGCAGGATTAAAGCTATTTCGGCGGGATGATGCCACGATAATAGTTCAGACTCGATTAATCTAATTTTTTCCCTATTGAGCAGTTGTAACAAACCAGAATAGCGAGCGTGAGTGTATTGAAATAAAAAGAAAAATTCTCCTCTGGGATGGAGAGGAAGCTCATCCGAGAAAAATTGATCGATTAAATCGTTTAGTTTCAGTAACCAAAAGGACAAAAATTGCTGATCTAATAATAATTCTAGCCATCCTTCTTTAAGCTGAATTTGCGGAAAAAGGACGATTAAATGGTTAAATATGGTTTGAAATTGAGCGGGCGTAAAATAATAAAACAGAGGTGAACGATAGAGGATAATATCAGTTTTTGGGCAACGATAGAAAGTTAATTTATGGTTGTTTTCTGGAAAAATATTAATTAATTGTTGTTTTAAGCAATGCTCGATCGAGGGATGATTGCAGATAAAATTCATACTCAGAAGGGTAAACGTAGTCGTGCCCAATTAATTGCCATTGGCGAGATAGGCACTATGGTCAAAGCAAATTTTTAGCTTAAGATGGATATAGGCGATCGGATAGTCTTTCTCTTGTCAGAAACTTCAGACTATCTCTAGGGGCTTACCTCTGTCAATCCCGGGGGTTGCACTTCACTTTTGCATGGGCGCTATATCTAATATATTATCGAAGAAGACTATCATGAAAGGGGAGTTTACTGCTATCATTGAAGCGGCAACAGAAGGGGGATACTGGGCGATTTGTACTGAAATTCCGGGTGCAAATGGTCAAGGAGAAACCCTTGAAGAAGCCAAGGAAAGTTTAAAAAATAGGCACTCATGCAAGAGGCAGTTATATCTGTGTAATTAATTTTGCTTAGGTACTGACAATAAATTTATTCTTTAATTTGAAAAAGGAAAAGCGCCAATGTCACAAACCCTTCAATTTCATCAAATTTTAGAAATGATTGACAATCTTTCTTTTGATGAACAAGATGATTTAATCAGTATTATTAGACATAGACAAATTGAAAAAAGACGAGAAGAAATCGCCAAGAATATCCATCAAGCGCGTCAAGACTACCAACAAGGGAAAGTCTTTCGGGGAAACATTGATGATATTATCGCAGAATTAAACAATGACTAAATTAATTCTAAGCTCATCCTTTAAACGAGCTTTTAAGGTAATCATTAAAAGCAGACCCGATTTAAAAAGCAAAATTGAGGCTAAATTAAGATTACTTGCTGACGATCCCTATAATCCTATATTACGCACTCATAAACTTAAAGGAAAATTATCAGGAGCTTGGGCTTGTTCGGTTGAATATGATTGTCGTATTGTCTTTTGCTTTGAGCAAAATCAAGAAACCTTGCAAGAAGAAATCAATTTAATCGATATTGGGACTCATGATCAAGTCTATTAATAGTCTTGCCCCTCGATCTCTTGAAGAAATATTTTTATTCATGTCGTCTTTTGTGTTAGGCTTAATTTTTGTCAATTATTGATCAGTAATTCCCAGATTTCTCCCCTATTATTGCCCTGGGAATTAATATTTCGTCGGGCTTTTACCCTTTGAATATTATAATCTTTATATAAATCATCAAAAAAATTATTGTCAGAGTCAAAGTTTTTAACGTCGGAATTACTTAAAACAAATTTATAACCGGCCTGATCCACTCGATCGATAAATTGTTTTAATCTTATTTGCTCCTCATCGTTAAAATTTTCTTTAGTATAAGAGGTAAAAGCTGATGTTTTTTTAATCGGTTTATAGGGAGGATCAAAATAAAATAAAGTCTTGTTATTGGCATAATTTAGGGTTTGGACAAAATCTCCTTGTAGGATCGTTACTTTTTGTAAATGATGGTTGACAGCTAATAAGTTTTCTTCATTGCAGATCAATGGTTTGACATATTTTCCAAAAGGGACATTAAAGAGTCCTTTGCTATTGACTCTATAAAGTCCATTAAAACAAGTTTTATTGAGAAATAATAACAAAACTGTTTTTTCTAGATCGTCATCGCAGCTGCGAGAATTAAATTCTATTCTTTTATCCCCAAAAAACTTTTGTTGTTCCTCTATATTTTTAAGTTCATAAAAATCCTGCTGAATTTTTTTAAGCTTGACTATTAATTCTTTGACATTATTTTTAATAACATTATAAGCCATGATTAAATCAGGATTGATGTCATTAATAATAACTTTTTGGACAGAAGAAAAATTATTTAAGACTGAGAATAAAACTGCCCCACCTCCGACAAAAGGTTCAATGTAGTTAAACTGACAATCTTGAGAAATCTGGGAATTAATCAAAGATAGAATATTGGGAACCAGTTGAGTTTTGCCTCCCGCCCACTTTAAAAAAGGTTTGGCGCTAACTGTTTTCCTTTCAGACAAAGAAGTGGTCATTATTCCTACCAGATTATCCTAATTTATTCAATTTACAGCGCAATTCAAGAAAACCTGAAAGGCGGATTTGGTATCAGAAAGGTAAACGGGGCATTTTTTTCAAAACTGACTCAATTTGGTTGATTAAATCCAGCAGACGATTGCCATCCACATGAACCTCGCTGGTGGGATAATTAGCGAGGACTTCGATGATTTGAATCTCGTTATCGTTGAGGGCAGAAGTGACTAAGGAACCCCGTAAAGCTTGCCGACTAGCAGCCCGATTGGGGGTGTGGACAATTTCGGCGGCATAATCTAGCAAACTTTCGCCCAAAAAACTATTAAGAAATTTGGAAAGAAAGACGGCATCCACCGCTACGCGACGATTAAGGATTTTACGGAATTCTTCGGGTTTTTGGTTAGCCATCTTTAATTGTGCCGCTAAAGCGGGAGCTAATTCGCCTGTTTCGCTCAATTGCTTTAATTCTGATACCGATACAGACCCTTGGAAGATGTAGTATTTGATGATAGCTGATTCGGCGGCTGACAAAGATTGACAAACACCGAGAAAGATAGATATTCCTAGGGGAAGTAAAAGATTTTTGAACATAAACCAAAGGTGCAAAACAAGCGAAAAGCGGTCGGGATGATTGACTCATTCTAGCGGAATTGGTTGCCGCTTAGGAAAAACTTAAGACGGGGTTGATTATCTAGAGATGAATTTTTGAGTCACCCAACTAGAAGCAGAAAGCTGATAGCTTAATGCCAATCATTAATTTACATTCGCGAGAGGGCAGCGATTTTCGCTAGTTTATCTTTTTCCAAACCGTTGAGATCCTCTAGCTTTAACCATCCTTCCTTTAACAGTTGAGCAAAGACAAAAATTAGGGAAGTATAGCGATAGTCATATTTACCATCAATCTGATGTCGTCGGGCGCTTAGATAATCGTGCATTTGCCAGATATCATCTAAAACCGTGATCTGAACAGACTGTTCTTTAATATGTTCTATTAAAGTGCTAGTTTCTCGCTGATAGGCTTTTTGGAAAGCAGTTTGAGCAATTTCTTGTTCGGTATCTGACCAAATTATTTCACTCACGGGCATGATTTTAGTTTTAGGGATGATAATTTTGGGTTTTTGAGCTACCATGACTCTTGGCTCCGACATCTGTAAGAATGATTGTTTAGTTATTCTTACCTACATCAGAGAGGAAACTGGTGTATTTCCCAATTTTTTAAAGTCAGCTTTTTGATTGTAGAAAAAAAAGAGTTCACTTGACAAGGAACTCTAATAAATTTCATCAGAATTTTTAATGATTTCTTCCAGTAGCTATTTAGCCACGGGCAAAGTTTAATAATTCTTTCGGAGAAGCTAATAAATCGATCGCTACGAAGAAAATTTTATTATCAGGAGTTAGGAGGAAGCGCCATGCCATATTCATACCCACACCCGCACCAAACCAGGGGGTTTGTACTTTTCCCGTCACTTTAATCTGAGTAAAACCGTCATCGGTGGGTTCCACTACACCGCATTCGGGGATTAATTTCAAATTTTGGCATTCTTCGCGGAAAAAGCGATATACTGACTCTTTACCGACGATGGGACGTTGGAAAGGTGGTTGCAGAGCGCCGTCAGGGGTGAATAATTCAATTAATACATCAAAGTCATTGGCGTTGAGGTTGTCCATATAGTTGAGGACGGTGGCATTGGTAACGCCTTCAATGCTAACTTTGGTCCGTTCGGCAATATTTTGGGGAGGAACCACGGGTTCGGAAATACGGTTATAATCGCCCAGTTTCTTGGGATCGTAGCCCATATCCACCACACAATTCCGCAGAACGGTGATTTGTTGTCCCGACTCTAATTTTTTAATCCCGTCTAAAACGGCGGTAGCATTAGCAGATAGTTGATAACCCTTGGGAATTGGCGCAACACTGCCATCTTCCATCCATTGTCCTAATTGATACCAGAATCCCAGTTTGATATTAGCAGACCAAGTGCCGTAGGTACGACAAATCGGGGTGTCAGCATGGTTCGCTAAGTCGCACATCACCTGCGACTGTTGCAAGGGTGACATCTGCCGAATTTCATTCATGGTGTTTTCGGCAAATACCATACTAGCGGCGCCGGGGGCGGCAACGGTGATGGTTTTGCCCATTTCTAGGTAGGCAAACCAAATCAAGGCTAGTTGATCTTCGGTATTCAGCTGATTGAAACGCGCAATCGTGGCAGGAACCACATCCGCTGATAGCGTGTTGGGGAAAATGCTCCGCGCTGATTCGATCGTAAACGGCATAGATTCACCTTGAAGTAAAGTTTTGTATCAATTTACTCCCATTCTATCATATTTGCGCCCCAAGGCAGCACCGATGGAGAAACTTTCCCAAAAAAAGCTGTACTTTAGATCACACTTGCCCGGGATTATCAGCAAATCTTGATGGTTGAACAACTGTTCCATCATTTATCTAGGGTTTGCGGCAGCAACTAGCGATCGCTTTTAGTTTGGCGATGCTAGATAACGGAAAGTATCTCTAGAGGATGATTTTTGCTGCTCTAACTCGTTTTCAACCCGGGACTACTCTTGATGATCCCTAGTTTTTTCTAGGATTTCTCACCCCGTAGTAGGGGCTCTTCTAGGTTCTGTGTGAGCATGGTATAATAGTAACACAGAACAGGAGGTGGGTTATGTGGATAAATTTTGAGCAACTCCTCGATTTACCAAATGTAACAGTGGTCAATTATCAAAAAATTGAGCAGACAATTTT
>NZ_JADBRW010000275.1:0-17315 GCF_020247025.1 Microcystis sp. M109S1 | reverse complement strand
TTACGGGACAAAGGGTTAACCTCGATTTATGATTTTCCTTGATATATCTGGGTTTCAGCGATTTTGGGCTTGGTCGAAGTAAATCCCAAGCGGGGATTGGAGTTGAGGCTTTTCTCGATTTGTTTTTTGTCTAAGTCCCATGAATTTAAACTGCGTATCGTAAAGTTTAGTACAAATGCTCAAACTGCTTCTCCCTGCTCCGCAGCTCCGGCGCTCCCCTGCAATCTTAACGAGTAATTTAGATAGTCAACAGCTTACCTCATTCTTGACGGGGAGAGATTTATGGTGTTAATATAATTTTGTCCCAGATCGCAACTATACATCAACGGTGATTGCCAAAAAAATTACTTTTTCTAATGGATTAGAATGTTACTACAGTAGTAGCAAAGAGGAAACAGAATACATTTTTTCGGAAATATTTACTGAAAGGCAATACGAAAGGCATGATATCGTCATCAAAGAAGGCGATGTGATCTTTGATGTTGGAGCCAATATTGGTCTATTCTCTATTTTTGTCAAGGGAGTTGAACCAACAGCAAAAGTTTTCGCCTTTGAGCCAATCAGTCCAACTTTTGAGGTTTTGCAAAAAAATATTCATTTGCATTCTTTAGAGGATGTTGTTTTATTTAACTATGGATTAAGTTCAGAAAATAACCCAGCAAAAATCTTTACTTTTTATCCAAATATGTCTGCTAATTCAACCACAAAGCCAGAGGATACCTTGGCTGAATTAGAAGATATTGAAGTCGATCAGAATTCCTCAAAAATAGAAAATTTGTTTGAAGAGTTCTTCCAAGAAAAAGAACAAGTAGCCTGTGAAGTAAGAACTCTATCCTCCGTAATTAATGAACTTGGTATTGACTCCATCGATTTATTGAAAATTGACGTGGAAGGAGAAGAATACGAAGTATTTCAAAGCATCGAAGCTAAAGACTGGCCAAAAATTAAGCAAATAGTGGCTGAAATTCACGATCAAAAGAGACGCTTAAAGCAAATAAGCCAAATGCTGGCAGATAATGGCTTCAAAATTCAACTAGAAAAAAGAGACTTGCTACCTTCGACATTCGTGGATATTTTCCATTTATACGCTGTGCGTTAGTGGTTGAATTTTTATTCTCAAAGTTAATCTATTTTTCCAGAAAATTGGTTAATAACTGACTGAAACGTTGGGCAATAATCGGCGCATCAAATTCTGAAACTTTCGCTCTACCTGCCTTCCCTAAGGAACGAGCTTTTTCTGGATTGAGAAGCACTTCTGCCAATTTACTGGCTAAATCTTCGGCATCTAAGGGATTGGCTAATAGACCTTGTACACCATCTTCAATCAACTCCGGTGTCGAGGAAGAACGACTGGCGACAATCGGTTTATAACTGGCCATAGCTTCAGCAAAAACTATGCCAAATCCTTCTTGCAGACTAGGTAAACAAAAAACTTGACAATCAAGATATTCTTGGATCAGTTCTTGATAGGAAAGATAGCCGAGAAAAGTAACATTTTGCTCTAAATTGAGTTCTTGTGCTAGACGGCGTAAATTATTCCATTCAGGACCTTTGCTGGCAATTCTTACCTCTACATCGGGTATTTGACGGCGGAGAATTGCGGCGGCGCGGATCAAAGTGGCAACATTTTTGCGGGGATACTGGACACCGACACAAAACACAGTCGGCCTCCTCTGCTCGCGGTTTTTTTCCTCATACTTGACCGAGGCTACCGCTGCATCCCACCCTTTGAGATCAATTAGAGAATGAACAATTTCGATATTGCCATCATACTGATAAAGTTGCTTGAGTCTAGTACGCGAATACTCACTGATAGAGATGACCATATCGGCACGATGGACGCTCACTTTCTCGGCTTTTGCCATCAATTCTAGAGAAGTTCGTACCCAACCCCGCTCAAAGGTGGCCTCATCGGCAATAATACCAAGAATATAAACAATAAAAGGGACTTTCAGGCGATCGCTGATGGCGTAACCATCCATATCGTAACCCACCACCACATCATAGTCGTCAAAGCGACGGGGATCGAGTCGCCAATTCCAAAGAAAGCGATGAGCCATATAGCCTAACGGCCCCGATGCTTTGGCTGGCGAGAAGACATCAACCACATGACCCTGCGAGCGTAACTCGTTAGTCAGATGGATATTGGTGATGAAAGTACCACTTCCGAGCTTGACATTTTGGGGAGTTGCTGTAATGATTGCTATCTTCATTTTTTGTCAAAGTTTATGGCAGCGCTTGGATGATGATGGGGAAATCATAACAAATAAGGTGAGCAGGAGTAGGTGCGAATCAAATCTTGATTCTACCTGATAACATTCTCAAAATCTATGGACGAACCGAGATTTTTGCGTCTGTTAGCCTTTTTTTGTCAAAACGATGAAATGTGCATATCGAGTATCTGGGATCATTTTTATCTTGAATAAATTCATCGAAAATTTTCGGTCTGAAACCCCGTCCTTTAAAAATGGGCATTAAGATGTTAGAAAACAAACGCAGATTTATTAATTATCGATAGGAAAGCGGTTAACAGAAATAACCGCTTCTGGAATTTTAAAAGAATCTGTTTAACGTTCGCGGCGCCCAGAGTTTTTGCGCTCACCGCCGCCCCCACCACCGAAATTGTCTTCTTTGGGACGAGCTTTGTTGACTTTCATCTGTCGTCCCATCCATTCGGCCCCGTCAAGAGTTTCGATCGCTTTTGCTTCTTCCTCATCGGAGGACATTTCCACAAAACCAAAACCGCGCATTTTACCCGTTTCCCGATCTACGGGCAAGTAAACGCGACTAACCGTGCCGTATTCAGCGAATACACCGTGCAAGTCCTCTTTCGTGACTTCATAAACCAGATTACCAACGTAAATCGTCATGGATTGTCTCCCAATATCACAGCCATTTCGAGAAGGAGATCGGACACAACCCAGTCAAGGCCATCAGGGAAAAACCACTTCTGTTTGAAACCAATGCTGCTACCGAACCTAACTACTCTCTCTAAACTAGCATAGCTGATCAGTGATCAGTAGGAGTATGGAGTATTAAGTGAGCAGTATTACACGGCGGTTTTCTGCTTTCTTTTCACTGATTACTGTTTACTGTTCACTGATCACTGATTAGGGTAGCCAAGGATATTGACTAAAATCGGGGGGACGTTTTTCGAGGAAAGCCTGTTTACCTTCGGCTCCTTCGGCGGTCATATAGTAGAGTAAAGTGGCATTACCCGCCAACTCCTGTAAACCCGCTTGACCATCACAATCAGCATTAAAAGCCGATTTTAGGCAGCGAATCGCCAAGGGACTTTTTTCGAGAATTTCTAAGGACCATTTAACCCCTTCCGGCTCTAATTCCTCCACCGGGACCACATGGTTAACCAAACCCATTGCTAAAGCTTGTTGGGCGTTATACTGCCGACAGAGAAACCAAATCTCGCGAGCTTTTTTCTGACCGACTACCCGGGCCAGATAACTAGAGCCAAAACCGCCGTCAAAACTGCCCACTTTCGGACCGGTCTGGCCAAAAATGGCGTTATCCGCTGCTAAGGTTAAATCACAAACCAAGTGCAAAACATGACCCCCCCCGACCGCATAACCTGCCACCAGCGCGATAACTACCTTGGGGATGGAGCGAATTAATTTCTGTAAATCCAGCACATTGAGCCGGGGTACGCCATCATCGCCAATATAACCCGCCTGACCGCGCACCGTCTGATCGCCGCCGGAACAAAAAGCATATTTGCCGTCGCTGTGGGGACCTGCACCCGTGAGCAATACTACCCCAATGCGCGCATCCTCGCGAGCATCACAGAAAGCGTCGTAAAGCTCAAAAACTGTTTTTGGACGGAAGGCATTACGCTTATGGGGGCGATTTATAGTGATTTTGGCGATTCCCCCCCATTTATGGTAAAGAATATCCTCGTAGGTTTTGACGGATTGCCATTCAACGGTCATAGTCTCGGTTATCGGCACAGCTTTTTTACCTTACCCTATTTTGTCCCCCACTTTGAAGCCTGGAGCGCCAGAATAGGGGAATGGATAGTTGACCGAAAAGGTTTAAAGCTGATTCCCTTCTTGATGTTTTCTGGGTATTTACTCAAAATATATTGATCCTATTTGTTAACTTTAAAGAGGTAAAAAATATGAAGACAAGTAATAAAACTAAGCCGGAATCATTAGAGTTTTATTTGAGGCTAAAATATCCAATAACAATTTATCCTGATGATGACGGGGGATATGTATCAGAAATTAAGGATCTTCCGGGATGTTTCACTCAGGGAGAAACCATAGAGGAAACCTTAATCAGTAAACAGTAATCAGTAATCAGTAATCAGTGAACTGAAAACTTCCATCTGATAACCGATAACTGATAACTGATCACTGAAAAATCACATCTGATAACTGATAACTGATAACTGATAACTGAATTAAAGCCATTCGATTTCTTTAGCTTTTTCGGGTAATTTAGCCGTGGATTGCCCTTGACTGCGAGCTTGAAACCCAATTAAATCGAGGGGAGCATCCAATAAATCTACTAAATCTGCTTTACCAAACAGTAACTTGAGAGTATTTTTTGGTAGCTCTTTTAATAACCAACGACCGAGAGTAAAAAATAACTCTTGATTGGTTAAAGGTCGCATCAATTCGACATCATACAATTCGTGAAGATAGCGATTCGAGCGCCCGTAACGTTTTAATTGACTTCTTAAGTCTTCTAAGGTAGAACGATGACGATGGTAAATAATTGCCTCTGGTGCGTAGGTTAATTGCCAGTCGGTTTGTTGTTGAATACGCCAACAGATATCGGCATCACCACCGGTAGTTAAATAAGGACGAAATAAACCAACTTTTTGAAAAGCTTCTCGACGAATAGCGAGGTTAGCAGTTTGACCGTAGGGACAAAAAGAATGTTCTAAAAGAAATTTTGGTGACATAAAGTGACGACGTTCCGCATACTTTTCCAACCAATTGGAACCAGTTAAGGCAGCAATTTCACCCACTACCAGACCGATGTTAGGATCACTAAAGGGTTGGAGCAATTCTGTCAACCATTGCGGTGCGGGACGACAATCGGCATCGGTGAAGGCCAGAAAAGGATAACGAGAGCTTTTGATCCCTTTGTTGCGAGCAGCGTAGGAGCTTTGTATGTGATTTTCGCTTAAAATGATCAGTTTCAGTCCCCTCTGTTCTTGTGCTGCCTTTCCTAATAATTCTGCCGTGCGATCGCTACTATTATTATCAACTAAAATATATTCAACTAATTGACGGGGATAGCTCTGTTTGGCTAAACAATCAATGAGAGGGGGTATATCTTTCTCTCCGTTATAAATTGGCACGATCACGGATACTTCGGGAAAGAACTGCAAGGTAGTTGACATTGTTGGAGACCAATAAACGAGGGACGGTTGAACTATTCGCTACAATACTACTATAATCAATAGCAACAAAAAGCAAGTCTATCGTCAATTATTTTAGACCAACGATGAAAAGTTTCTTCCGAAAATTATTTTTCTATGTGGGTATTCTTTGGCTCTCACCCTTAATCATTGCTTTTCAGGTAGCTAATAATCGAGAGCTTATCTTAGGTGATGTGCGGCGTTGGGTAGAGTTATTAGGCCGGGAAAAAAGAGCAGATTGGTTACAATTGTTAGCTCTGTCTCTGGAGGCAAAAGAATTTAGAAATTTATATTATTGTCGTCTTTTTCAAGGTGGTTCATTCAGCCGTTTTTTTATGTATATTCTTAGGTTTTTCTATCGAGAAAGTTCCTATTTATTTCTAGATTCTTCCTGTTCGATTGGCAAAGGATTATTTATTCAACACGGTTTTAGTACGATTGTTATGGCGGATTTGGGCGATAACTGTTGGATTAATCAACAGGTAACAATTGGGTATAAAGATAAAAGCGGTCGCCCCAAAATTGGCAATAATGTCAGGATTACCGCCGGCGCTAAAGTCTTAGGAAACATTACCATCGGCGATAATGTCACCGTGGGCGCAAATTCAGTGGTAGTCAAAGATGTTCCAGCTAATTGTGTGGTGGTGGGTATTCCCGCTCGTATTATTAAACGCGATGGGGTTAAAGTAGATGAAAAATTATAAACGTTGACTTAAAATATATTCGGCAATGGCCAGATCCCCCGGAGTCGTAATTTTTAAGTTAGTTTCTTCACCGACGACAATTTTGACGGGAAAACCACATTTTTCTAATAAGGCGGCATCGTCGGTGACTTCCCAATCTAATTTTCGGCCCTGTTCATGACATTCTTTTAATAATTTTACCTGAAAACCCTGGGGCGTTTGGGCCGCCCACAACCGCGAGCGATCCGGTGTATCCTCAATCCAGCCCTTGCTATCGACAATTTTAATCGTATCTTTCACTGGAATCGCCGCAATGAAACCCTGACAAGTGGCTAAAGCGGCGGCACAGCGATCGAATAATTCGGGAGTGGCTAAACAGCGCGCCCCATCGTGAATTAAAACCGTCTGGGCCCCCTCTGGTAGGGATTGTAAGCCATTATAAACCGATTTTTGTCTGGTTTCGCCTCCTTGGATGATTTGCACGGGTTTAAGGGCATTTATGGCGGTGATAATTTCTCGGATATCCTCAAAGTCTTCCGGTTGTGCCATAATCCCAATCCAGATAATTGCCCTGGATTGCATGGCAGCCAGCAAAGTCCAAGCGAGGAGCGGTTTTCCGTGCAGGGTGAGCAGTAACTTATTGCGATCGCTACCCATCCGTTTACCCATTCCCGCTGCTGGAATTAACAAATACATATTTTTTTCAGGTAAAAAGTTAACAAGAGTCAGGAAAGAGAATTCAGTGGACAGGAGTGGGGAGCTTTTTGCCTCTTATTTGTAAACAGTAATCACTGTCCGGCTGATGGTTAATCGCTTAAATAACCCAAAAACTATGCCTCTTAAGAGAATAAATCGAGGGGAAAGTGACCATAAGTACCGACTAATTGATCATTTTCTGACTGACAAGAAACCAGGACACCGCGATAGGTTCCCGTATAGGAATCGAGATAGTAAGCTTGTCTTTGGGTATTGTATTTAATATACACCGCTCCCTGTTCTGGGGGGTCTTCTGGGAGACTATTAGGTAAGGGGTATCCCAGGGCTTGTAGATAACTTTTCAGGGCTTTAAATCCCTCTTCATTGTTATCGGCACAGATACCTAAATTAATTGATTCCGAACCTTGGTTAACTAATAAAATTGCCTGTCTTAGAGCTTCTTCTTCTTCAGGGGATTGGGTAATTTTTAGTTGAATACATCCATATTCTTTTAGGAGTTTCAAGGCTTCTTCAATAGACATGAGCGGTTAGATATGTGTGGCTAAAGATAAAAAATAAGCTGTTGCTGCTGTCCTTACCGACAAATTCCCAAGAAAAAAAGCCCTAAATCATTGGGGTTTAGAGATAGGAAAATTTTGCATTGGTCTTAATCGTAAGATCGCCAATTTCGATCATATCAGGTTGGGGACAGGAAAATTTATCGGGGTTGTTCGAGCGCTCCGGGTTGTGCGGGCATTTCACACTAAATCCGGTTATTAAAGAATGATTATTTATTCCCCCTATTGCCTATTGCCTATTGCCCATTGCCCATTGAATGAGTGCCTGTCCTCATAAGTAGCCTATGCTCAACGGATTTAGTATCACTCACTGCTTTTTGATAGCCAAAGTAAGCACCTATAATAATTCCAGCACCAAAACCGATCGCTAGGTAAGACAAAATTATACTGAGGGGAAAAGAGGAGTGTCTCCGATGAGATAGGGAAAATCGCTCACCAGTCTCCACAATATTCTCAGCAGCTTCAGTGAACTCCTCCGGTGTCTCTAGGGCTTTTTCTTCGGTTGTTTCAGAGTTTTCCAAAGCTTCTGGGGCATCTTCTCGGTCATTTTCGGCGATTTCTTCGGTTATTGTCGGCAAAGAGTTTAATTTAGTGACACGATTGACGATTAAATCATCTTGACTCAGGGTTATCGATTCTTGCCAAGCGGGGATATCGGATTCCTCGGTCATACCGTAAACGATCACTTGTTCTAATCCATCGATGCCCAAGCTTTTGATTTCTGCCGACAAAAAAGGTAATAACTTGTGTTGATTGGGTATATTTTTGGATTGAACTTTTAGAGTCAGGACATTTTCTTGCGGGGTGGCTTCAACAACCTCTATTTTTCTGGTTAAGAGACTTTGGTTAAGTAGAGCAATAATAGCGGCTGCATCTTGCTGTTTAGCGGCATGGATAAGTTGTGCCTGATTCATGACCTTGAGGGGCTAAGGAGGGGATATTATACTAAATCCCGTGGAAAAGGTATAGGAAAGTGGGTGAGTGCCGGAGCAGGGGGAAACAATCCATAACTGGGTTTTTAAAGTTGAATTGGGACTTAATCATGCTATTAAAAACCGATTTGGTATCGGTCTGTCCATCCCTGCCCCCGGTGCCACTTAAATTTCCGCCACGGCTCTTTCGATTAAACGACGAGCCAGGGTTTGAATACCGGTATGTTCATAGTAATTAGTCGTCATATCGAGGAATGCCCCAACATATACCAATTTATCGGCAGAAAAGTCGATAAATCCCTGAATTTTGCTCAATAATCCCTGCTGGCTCAAACTGCGCTCGCTGACAAAACCACTCATCCAACCTTTAGTGGAGTCGAAACTTTGACCGATAAAGTCTAATTTTCTGGCAGTATTTCCCCCCGGAATCAATTCTTTAATACTGCCGAAAGTGGAGTTAGATTCTAATTCTTCCGGGGTGAGAATGCTGAGGCCCGATTCCACTTTCCGGATAAAACTGCCCCCCAGGGGAATTAAACCATCCAAACAAACTAACGCCGCCATCCGCATCAGGGATTCGCCGCTATAATCTCCCAGAGAAGCGACGAAATCATCGATACTATCCCCCGGAATGCCATTAATTTGACAAAAAGCGACTAATTCGGTCACTAATTTCAAGGTTAGATCGATGGTTTGCGCTTTTTCGGGGGCAGGGGTTAATTTTTCGATTAAACCGCCCATGAGGGGAATTTTACCACCGACGGCATTAGCAAGAGAGGCGGCGGCTAGGGCATTATCGGCGCTGTCGATGGTTTGGTAGAGCCAAAGCGCCCGTTGATAGCCCTGGGATTTATCATTAAACAACCAAACGGCTCGATCGCCAATCTGTTGGATCATGCTTTCGTCGGTTTCGCCGGTGACTTTGATAATCGTATTTTTAAACCCGACTAGGTTATCCCACTGTCCCGGCACGACATAATCAAGGGTTTTGAGAACTTTGACGGTGAGATTATTAGTCGGTAATTCGTCCACCAGTTCAAAAATTGGCTTACTCACGGATGTCTCCTTACTTTAATTTTGCTAGACCATCTAAATCGAACTTAGCTAACCAAGCTTGGCGATCGCTGGAAGAAAAATCTGGCTCCCGCGATAAAACCTTGACTTGATAGCGATTATTGACTAAAACGGCGGTGGCGGTTGCACCCTGTTCGACAGAGGGAAAACCTTTAATTGTGGTTTGACTGTCTTGGAATTTATTGGCCGCGGCGGGATTATTGCTGATGTCAGATATGGCTAACATAGCCAGAACTTTGCCATCTTGCTTCAGTTTTGCCTCAGCAAAGCCTTTTTTCTCCTGGGTATAGACGCGCTCGTATCCTCCCCCAGAAGGCGGGAAAAACCGATTAAAACTGCCGCCAGAGGTGGATTCTTTCACCACTGCCGCCGCCCCGCGAGCGGTACTTTCTTGTTGCGCTTGGTCAAATTGCGAGGGAGCTTTAGCACAGGAAGTTACTAGCAAAAGTACCGCTAATACCCCTGCTATCAAGATTTTGCCAAATCGAAAGCTCATAGTTCTCTTAATTAAAACTTACTAATGTTTGTTTGTAGTATATCTCTCGCTTATTGCTGATTATTGTTAAGTTTTTCTAGATTCTCTCACACCAGACCGGGAAAAGAACAGAAAATTAGCAAAATTCCAGTCAATAGCTAATTTTTAGGAGTACATCTCAATATTAGACCTCCTGCCAAAATCAAAAATCTTCCGTTAGTGGGACTTATGCGTTTTCGGTCAGCAAAAAAGGCTCAAACCATTACGAGACAAAGGGTTAACCTCGATTTATGATTTTCCTTGATATATCTGGGTTTCAGCGATTTTGGGCTTGGTCGAAGTAAATCCCAAGCGGGGATTGGAGTTGAGGCTAACACCCCACACCCTGCCACCACCGAAAAACTTTTTGCCGCAAACCCCAGCTACAGTCCCGCAATTGCCCCTCGCGCCATAGATGCGATCGCTTGTTCCGTGGCCCGGGGTAGATGATAATATTTACCCCCGGCTTTTAGGGCTAATTCTTTGGCAAAACCAGTGGAGACGAATTTTTTCTCCGTATCGATGACCAGCAGTTTAATGCCTAAAGAGCGAATTTTAGCGGCAATATCGAGCAGTTCTGCCTTAATATCCGGTTTTTCCCCCTCCGGAATCGGTTCGCCTAAAGATTTCGCCAAAGGAATATTACTTCTCCCGTCGGTAATCGCCACAACCACCACTTGACCGATATCCCCCGATAAACGGGCATTCATCCCCACATGAACCGCTTGGGTTAAACCGTGGGCTAAGGGGGAACCGCCGCCACAGGGCAGGGTTTCTAGACGTTTTTTCGCTAGGGTAATCGATTTGGTCGGTGGCAATAGTACATCTGCTCGCTCACCCCGGAAAGGAATCAGCGCAATCTGGTCGCGATTTTCGTAAGCTTCCGTTAACAGACGCATAACCGCACCTTTGGCCGACTGCATCCGATTGAGCGCCATGGAACCGGAGGCATCGACGACAAAGACAATTAAAGAACCGGCCTTACGGGCCAACCGTTTTGAGCGCAGATCCCCTTCTTCTATAATCACACGACGTTCAGGATTCCTCAAGCGACGGGCTTTTTGATAGGGGGCGGCCGCCCGGAGAGTGGCATCGACGGCGACTCTTTTCACCTTGCCCCGGGGTAACATCGGCTTAATATAACGTCCTCTATCTTCCGAGAAAATCAGGTTACGCGCCCCCGATTTCCCCTGACGCTGGGCCATCTGGGCGAAATACAGCACACTGGGATCCAGTAAAACCCCTTCCGGGTCGAAAACAAATTCTTCCGGCAGATTATCGGGCTGTTCCGGTTCTTTTTCTTCCTCTTTCTCCTCCTCTTTTTCTTCCTGTTCCTGCTGGTTTTCGTCTTGGGGCGGTTCCGGTGGTGGCGGTGGTGGCGGTGGTTGTTGTTGTTCCTGTTCTGGGGGTGGTGGCGTAATCAGCGATCGAGGTACAATAACTAATTCGACGGCTCTTTTTAAGTCATCGGCACTGACTAAATCCCGACCTTCTAAAGCAGCGGCGGCCTTGGCTACCCTCACGGCAAAAATCTCGGCGCGATGACCTTCTACCCTACCGCGTACCGCTTCCTCCACTAGATAACTAATTTGTTCGGGTTTAATTTTTACCTCTTTTAACCATTCCCTCGCCAGGATAATTTCGGTTTTTAGATCATCGATTTCTTGGGCGTATTGGGCGATAAAAGCGGTGGGAGAAACAGCATACTCGATCGCCTGATTGACGGCGGTTACTCGTTGGTCTAAACTGAGGACACCATCGGCGGAAAGAGCAATGGCAATTCTATCTAATAAATGGGTTCGTAAATCCCCCTCTTCTGGGTTATAAGTAGCGATCAGGATTGGTTTACAGGGATGTTGAAAACTGATGCCTTCCCGTTCAATTTGGTTGCGCCCTTCGCTTAAAACTGTTAGTAATTGGTTAGCAATTTGGTCATCAAGTAGATTAATTTCATCGACGTAGAGAATTCCCCGATGGGCGCTGGCTAATAAACCGGGTTGAAAGACTGGTTCCCCCCGTTTTACCGATTCTTCCACATCGACGGAACCCAATAAACGATCCTCGGTGACTCCTAGGGGAATCTGCACGAAGGGGGCCCGGATGACTTCCGTGGCGACTTCTCCACTGCTATATTCTTCTTT
The DNA here is from genome assembly GCF_020247025.1 of Microcystis sp. M109S1. Lineage (NCBI taxonomy): Bacteria > Bacillati > Cyanobacteriota > Cyanophyceae > Chroococcales > Microcystaceae > Microcystis > Microcystis sp. M109S1. The sequence continues at coordinate 5,311 of NZ_JADBRW010000275.1, read as the reverse complement.
GGTGCGATCGTCCCATTCGTCGGGATTATTGGGATCACAATTAAAGACATTACCTGCAATAATTTCGATCGGTGGCAGTAGGCAATGTATCGCTCGCGCCATGACTGATTTGGCGGTTCCCCGACGACCGGCAATTACCACACCCCCTAGAGCGGGATCCACGGCGGCTAAGAGTAGGGCTAATTTAATCGCTTCTTGGCCGACAACGGCAGTTAGGGGAAAATTGAGGGTCAGAGTGGGCATAGATCTAGATTCAGGCGGCCAAATTCTAGTGTAAAACAGAAGCTCACTGGTCTGGCACTTTTCCTCTTTTGATTCCCGAACTCAGATTTTAGCCGCATCTCGATGGATTTCTTCATCCCTGAACCGATCGACAAGTTGCCGGGTTAATCTAGGATTAGCTCCTGATAACGGCTGTAGAGAGGACAAAAATATGATAGCGACAATAATCGATCGCCTTACGGAAACCAACCCGCAAATTATGCGAGAATGGCAAGGAAGATTAACCCCGAAAAATATCTCGATCGCCTCGGTTATCTCCCTCGTTGGTCAATTATTAGTTTACTTGTACTATCAAAATCTCTTACCGGTAGGGACGGGATTTAGTCGTTACTGTACCGCTAATCCCCCCAATAACAACGACTATCATCCCTATAGGGGGCTTCTTAAATACTGTATCCAAGACTTAAATGGTGAATGGATGATTATCTCCCGGTTATGGTGGTTAGATATCTTCACTTTTCTCAGTATTACCAGCATTTTCGCTCTTTTAGTGGTGGGAACCTATCAATTAATCGCCGATCTTTCCGGGGAAGAACGCCGGGGTACACTTAATTTTATCCGTCTGAGTCCCCAACCCGCCAAAACGATTTTTATCGGCAAAATTTTCGGGGTTCCCATTCTCCTCTATCTCGTCTGTCTTCTCGCTTTACCCTTTCACTTGGGAGCGGGTTTATTAGCAGGTATTCCCTTATCCCTAATTTTAGCCTTCTACGGGGTTCTAATCGCTAGTTGTGCCTTTTTCTATCATGCTGCCCTTAGTTTCGCTTTAGCCACGCCATGGTTAGGGGGATTTCAACCCTGGTTAGGCAGCGCTACAGTCTTATTCTTTGTGTTTTATAGCACTATTTTTACTTTATCGGGCTATGGTGGTTCCCGTACCCCCTTTGATTGGTTAATTCTCTTTAATCCTAGTTTTGTCCTTCCCTATCTAGTTAAATCTACCTTTCTCCCCCCTGATGCGGTACGCTATCTAGGAATTTCACAAATCTTCGACCTTCGTTGGTACGGTCAATCTCTCTGGCAATCGGTTATAATGGGTATTAGCTTAATTTTGCTCAATTTTGCCCTCTGCACCTACGGTTTAACCAGAATTATCCAGCGTCGCTTCCATAATCCCCTCGCTACTCTTGTTAGTAAACCCCAAAGTTACTGGATGATGGGTTGTTTTAGCACTATTAGCCTAGGTTTTGTCTTCCAAACTCTGGAAACGAGCTATATTTTCGCTAATTTTGCGATTATTAGCGTTTTTGTGGCGATTTTTGGCTTGTTAATCCTTTTTGCCCTCACTCCCCCTCGTCAAACTATCCAAGATTGGGCGCGCTATCGTCATCTGCAAGGAAAAACGGGCATTAGTCTGGGGAAAGCTGTAATCTTTGGCGAAAAAAGCCCTTCTACCCTAGCCATGGCTATTAACGTCGCCATTGCCATTTTATTGATCCTTCCCGCTATTTTTATCGCCCCTCTCCATCAATATAAACTAGCCACTGCAGCCGGGTTTCTCTTGGCAATGAACATGATTTTAGTCTATGCCGCTATCGCCCAATTATTGATGTTAGCCAGCACAAATAAGCGCGCTTTGCTGGCAGCCAGTAGCATCGGCATTTTGATTATTTTCCCCTTCCTCTGTTTCGCTGTCTTGCGAGTTAATCCCAGTCAATCTCCGCTTTTATGGTTTTTTACTTTTCTTCCCATTGCCGCTACTAAATACGCTACACTTCCCTCTTTCGCTTTGGCAATTTTCAGTCAGTGGTTGGGTTTAACCCTCCTCGGATGGCAAATTAATCGGCAATTAAATCGCCTTGGTGCCTCGGCAACTAAAGCGTTAATGCCGGGCTAAAAAATACCGACTCAAAGGGGAGATTAAATAATATCTCTGCCGACAATTTTCTCCCCTTGAGTTTCGGTTAAATTTTTTTTCCAAAAAAGCTTGACAAAACCCCGCAACTTGACAGATAATTTCTTATATAATGGGAATCCGTGCCTGCCTGCGACCCCCTCTTTTCAGGTCAAATAAAGCCCAAAAAAATTAACCCCAAAAAGTAGTCGGTGAACTGAAAACTCACAACTGATAACTGATAAGCTGTTGACTAAGTAGGGAGGCACAATTATTTGTCGGATGGGTTAGCGGTAGCGTAATTTATGGGGGTGTTGGGTTTCATGCTTCAACCCAACCTACGTTCGTCTTATATTTAATTCCACCCACCCACTTATCTAAATTACTCGTTAAGACTGCACTGGAGTGCCAGAGTTGGGAGAGGAAGCCTGAGCATTTGTACTAAAAATCCCCATAGGCAGTATAAATTCAGTAGAGCTTAACTAGGGTTTGCTGAATAAATCTAAAAACCTTACCCAACAAGGTTTTTAGACTTTTTTTCCCTCAAAAAGTGCCGACCCTTGGAGTGATTGGGGGGAAAATTCCGGGACTTTTTCCCTGAAAATTAGGTAATTGACCACCTGAAAATCGGTAAAACCCCACACCCCACACCCCAACCCCCAACCCCCAACCCCCACCGAAAAACTTTTTCAGCAGACCCTATCTAGGACAGTCAGCTGAAAATTCCTGCAACCTTCCTAGCCACCGATGAGAGCGATCGCTAAAGATGATATTCTTTATATTCACCATGAGGATGTGCCGGTTTATAAAAAAGGCGGTTCAGTGGTGAGAAATAGTTATTTTTGGGCGCTAAAATCGATCGCCTGTGGGGCGCGTCGGGGACAGGATTGGGAGTTCGATGGGGAGGTGTGGGTGGCGCTGGTGCGGATGTTGCTCTGTTTTGCCAATTCTGGCTATTTGGGCGATGGTGAGACAATTTTAGAGTTTACTGTCGATTGTCCTATTCCCGAACCTTTGCGGGGGATATCTACTTACTTATAGCCTCGCTGAGATAGTTAGCGGTGGATTCCACCAGGGGAATAGTATTTTCGTATAACATTCGCGTCGGTCCGATAATGCCAACACTACCGACGGGAGTATCTCCCTGTTTATAAAAAGCGGAGATAAGAGTACAAGGGCGCATGGATTCCAGAGGATTTTCGGAACCAATGGTGATTTTGACTTTTTTAGCTGATTTTTCTGGTTCTGGTCTTTGTAAAATCAGGGGTAAAAGGCGATCCTGTTCTGCTTCCAATAGATGCAGTAACATTTGTACTTGTTGCCATTGGGCGAATTCTGGCTGTCGAATGACTTCAGCGACACCATGGACGATAATCTCTGGGTTGGCAGTGGATTGGAGACTAGCTCTGATTTCTTGGCTTAATTGTTGAAGAAAATGGGTATAACGGGCAAATTCTCGCTCGATTTGCTGCCAATCGAGGTTAATTAAATCTGCCAAGCAATAACCTTTTAATTTTTCCCCGAGAAAATTAGAGAGGATTTGTAATTCTTCTGCTAATCCATCCTCCTTGTCCGTTTCCATAGACTCGGGAATCTCTATCATAACCGAGCGTGTTTGTAAACTATCTGTAACAATAATTAACATAATTTGCCTGGCTGAGACGGGGATTAATTGCAGATGACGCAGGGTATTGGTGAGGGTGTGGGGGAGGGTAACGATAGCGATATAACCGCTTAAACCGGCTAAAAGTTGGGTGGCCCGTTGCAGCAGACTTTCGAGACTCCAAGCGGGAGATTTAGCGTTTTGATGCAGATAATAGCCGATTTTTTCGCCGATACGGTCATCGGGAGTCATTAATTCATCGACGTAGAGACGATAACCCCAATCGGAGGGAATGCGTCCAGAGGAAGTGTGGGGTTGATAGAGTAGGCCTTCTTTTTCCAGTTTACCGAGAGCATTGCGAATAGTGGCGGAACTAACAGTAAATTTGTACTCCTCGATTAGAGTTTTCGAGCCAACTGGTTCGGCCGTGGCGATATAATGTTGGATTGTCGCCTTTAAGATATGTTGATAGCGATCGCTGAGATGGGTTCTAGCGGACATAGGGGAATAATCTTAACAAAAGATTTATAACATTTTTTTAGACAGTATAACGCTTAATCAGTTATCAGTATTCAGTATTCAATGGGGAGAAAGGGGATAGTTTGCCTCTCTCTTTTCCCGATGGTGGCCATGAAAATTAGTAACGGGGAATATTAGGATCGACGAGGAGGGAATAAGCATCGATGCCACCGTTAATATTCTTAACATTAGTAAAACCCTGACTTTGTAGCCATTGGCACATTTGCAGGGATCTCATGCCATGGTGACAGATAACGAGGGTTTCTGCTTGGGGGTTGAATTGGGTGGCAATAGTGGGCGACCATTCTCGGTATTGACTCAAGGGTAAAATGGTAAAACTGGCCACAGATGCGATCGCAACTTCCTCTGGTTCGCGCACATCAATAAGTTGTAAATTAGGATCATGATCGGCTAAACGGAGAGCGAGTTCATGGACGCTAATTTCGGGAATGCTCATAGATTTGGTCTTAAGAATCGGTTATCTTTTCTTTAGAGTAGCAAACGATCGACCCTGAGCGGTTAGGGACTTCCGTAGGAATAATATCCCAGCCAAGTGGGGGGATTTGGTCAGTGCCAGAGCGGGGGGGTGATATAATGGGGAAAGGGCAGGCATTGAAGACATTGATGCTTTTTAGTACGCCGATTAATCGACAAGCTGAATTTCGATGAATATTGAACAAGCCGTTATCGAAAACTTGCGAAAACTTCCTTTAGAAAAACAACAAGAAGTCTTAAACTTCAGCCAATTTCTAACTCAGATAACTTCGCCAAAAATTGAAGAGATGACCTCCCACGAAAAAGCAGAAGATTGGCTAAAATTTCTGGAAAGTCAACCCAAGGATACCCCCGGATTACCCTAGGGCTGATTCATTCTCCCATCAGAATATCAAAAGTAAAAGCGATCACAGTCAGGTAAAATGAGAAGTGACCGCCAACCTTTTAAATATATGTTGAGCTTAATAGAAAAACTGAAACAAGTCAAGGACTTTCGGAAAGATAAAGGAAAAAGACACCCTTTATGGATAGTATTAGTAGTAATAATACTGGGAACAATGCTAGGATACTCAGGTTAT
>NZ_JADBRW010000274.1:0-3412 GCF_020247025.1 Microcystis sp. M109S1 | reverse complement strand
CCTCTGCTCTTTCTTCTTCTTTAAGAGCTTTTTGTAAGTTTTTCTTTTCTTCTAAGTCTAGGAAATCTTTGGCTGGCATAAGTAGGATTTTTCTCAAGTTACTATTTCTATTTTAGGTGGTTTAAGTGCGTTTTAGCTTAGCATTAGTGGCCTGGCCCGGGAAACCGTGACCCGATCCTTGACCAAATTGCAGAAAAAAGGCCTGATTCAACGACAGCAGGAATCTCTGTGTATTCCCGATCTAGCCGCTTTAGGAAGAGTGATCTCCTAAATTCAGTTATCAGCTTCTGAAGGCAAAAGGTAAGACCCCCCAACCCTAGGGCTGTTTCATTCTCCGAATCTAATTCTTTTTTTTGCTACCCTTAATCGCTTATGAGGTAAGCTAGGGAGCAGGGGAGTACAGGTTTTTGCTTTCATGGTAGGTTGATTCATGAATCAACCTACAAAGCACGACGTTTTGACAAATTTTCAGCTATTTATTCCGAGAATTAGCTTAACATAGGAAAAATAACAGTTTTTGGTGTTACTAAGAAAATATAATGAGAGAAATTTGGGGTTCCCTATTTATTTTTTTAGTCTGTCCTATAATCGGGGGACTGCCTCTGATCGATTGGATAAATTATCTAGTAACTGGACGTAAATTATCCCAATTAGGGACTGGTAATATCGGTGTAACTGCTGCCTTTTACCATGGGGGTAAATTAGTGGGAATTTTGGCGGTAATTTCGGAAGCCGCCAAGGGAATTATCGTTATTTTCCTAACCCGTGTCTTTTTTCCCACCGGCTCCCCTTGGGAATTATTAGCTTTAATTGCCTTAGTTATGGGGCGCTATTGGTTAGGAAAAGGCGCGGGAACTACTAATGTTTTCTGGGGATTAATTGTTCACGATTTTGTCGCTGTTTTTCTCACCTTAATTATTAGTGGGATTAGCTTTACTATTTTTCGAGAAAAATCTACGGGTAGATTGGTAGGATTATTTTTATTAGCTTTAATTCTCACCTTGCGCCGTCCCCACGATTCAGGTTATATTATAACTGCCATTGCTTTAGCCTGTTTATTAGGGGCAATTTTTCAAAAAATAGCCGACGATTTAGACTTACCTGAAGCAAGTGTTAACAATGAATCAAAAACTATGTTTCGTTTTTTTCGTGGAGATCGATCGCTCCAAACTCTTGATGACAATCTGGCAGCTTCAAAAGTGGGACAAAAAGCCGCCACTTTAGCCTATCTTAAGCGTGCCGGTTATCCCATTCCTCGGGGTTGGATTTTACCACCAGGGGATGATCCACAACCATTAATAGAATCTCTTAATCCTGATATTAATCATCCCTTAGTAGTGCGATCTTCCGCTATTGGAGAAGATAGTGAAACCGCTTCATCTGCGGGACAATATACGACAATTCTTAACGTCATCGATCGAGAAAATTTAGCAGCGGCGATTTTGAGTTGCCAAACCTCCTATAATAGTCCTAATGCTGTTAATTATCGACTCGATCGAGGTCAAGAAAACACGGCCATGGCTGTGTTAATTCAAGAACAAATTCGAGGAGTTTTTTCGGGAGTTGCCTTCAGTCGTGATCCGATTAATCCTCTCAGTTTAGATGTGGTTATTGAAGCTTTACCCGGAGATGCCACCAGAGTTGTATCGGGAAGAATCACCCCCGAAAGTTATCGGGTTAATTTAGAAGAAAATATTATCATCGGAGCGGGAGATATTCCCCCAGCTATTATTCAACAGGTAGCTAATCTTTGTCGGCAATTAGAAACCCTTGATCATGGCATTCCCCAAGATATAGAATGGACTCATGACGGACGAAAATTATGGTTATTACAGTGCCGTCCTATCACTAATTTACAGCCAATTTGGACAAGAAAAATCGCAGCTGAAGTTATCCCCGGGGTGATTCGTCCTTTGCCTTGGTCAATTAATCGTCCTTTAACCTGTGGAGTTTGGGGAGATATTTTTCGGTTAGTTTTAGACAAAAAAGCCCTCGATTTGGACTTCAATGAAACAGCGACTTTACACTATCAAAGAGCCTATTTTAATGCTTCTTTGTTAGGAACAATTTTCCGTCGCATGGGATTACCTCCAGAAAGCTTAGAATTCCTGACCAAAGGGGCAAAGTTTACCAAACCACCCTTAACGGCAACTTTGGCTAATTCTCCCGGTTTATTAAAACTTTTAGGACGGGAATTACAGTTAGAAAAAGACTTTAGCCAAGATCAAAAAAACTATTTTATCCCGACGCTCGAAAAAATTAACGCTACTTCCCCAGAAGCTTTATCTTCAGGGGAGATTTTAGAGCAAATTGAGGAGATTTTAACCCTCTTAAAAAAAGCCACCTATTATAGTATTCTTGCCCCTCTTAGCTTCGCTTTGCGTCGCAGTATTTCGCAAGTACCTTTTGAGAGATTGGATAACTCCCAAGCACCAGAAATAGCCTCGATACGATCGCTATCTGAACTGAGAAAAAATACGATCGATCGAGATTTTGACTCAGCTTTTTCCCTCTGGTTAGAAACCTACGGTTATTTAAGCGAAGTGGGAACCGATATTTCGATACCGAGATGGCGAGAAAATCCCCAATATCTGCTACAATTATCCTTAGATATTCCCAACAATAATAGCCATAAAAAAGTTAAATCTTCCCATACTGTCCAAAAAAGACTAAATATCAAAAACCAAGTCACTCAAGTTTACTCCCGTCTTTTAGCTCACCTACGCTGGCATTTTCTCGCATTAGAAAACCTCTGGTTACAGCAGGAAATATTATCGGAGACGGGAGATATATTTTATCTAAATTATTCAGAAGTTACCCAGTTAGGTCAGAATAATAAAATCGCCAATCTTAACCAGATTATCCACCAGCGTCGCCAACAATTCCAAGAAAACTCTCAATTAACCGATATTCCCTATATCGTTTATGGACAACCCCCGCAAAGAGAATTTTTAGTCTCGAATTTAACTGCTAAAAAACGCTTACAGGGAATTGCCGCTAGTGGGGGGACAGTGGAAGGACGAGTCAAAATTATGCCAACCCTACAAAATCTAGAAATTGCCCCTAATACTATTCTCGTTATTCCCTATACTGACTCAGGATGGTCCCCTTTATTATCCCGGGCTGTGGGCATTATTGCCGAGGTGGGGGGACAATTATCCCATGGTGCTATTATTGCCAGAGAATACGGAATTCCGGCGGTTATGGATGTGCATAATGCCATGAAATTGTTAAAAGATGGTCAATTCATTCGTCTCGATGGCAGTCAAGGAATTATTGAAATTCTCTAGGCATTAGGTGTAGGGTGTGGAGTGTGGGGAGTATAAATAAAAATAATCTCCTGTCTCCTGTCTCCTGTCTCCTGACTACTGATTACTGATCACTGATTACTGATTACTGATCACTGATTACT
>NZ_JADBRW010000273.1:0-5856 GCF_020247025.1 Microcystis sp. M109S1 | reverse complement strand
TGTCAGTCTGTAGAGCGACCATAAGACCAGAACAGAGTAAATCTGTTAAGGCAGGTGCGGAACCCCGCAAGGGAAAGAAGCAGAAACCTAAATCGTGAGGTTTGGGAATCACCGTCCGTTTACGGCGGTGAGGATGTCAAAATAGATGAAGTTTAACCTAATTTGAGCGAAGACCGACTCCCCAAAACGAAAACTTCGTACCTCACCATTCAGATAACTGCTTTAGCTCAATAACGATGAAAAAACCCGGTGAAACCGGGTTGCACTAGCTTGGAATGTGTATAGTCAACCGATAAAGCAGTTGAAAACTTAAATAAATCTAAATAGAAAAAAGGTAAGTAATTCCACTGTAAGAAAATCAGATTTAATGAACTACCCCGCAAGTTAGGGGACAAGAAGCATAAACAGCTTGATGAGAGGTTTTTACCTCACCGTGTAACCAGTGCAACCAGCTAACTTCATGGGGATGAATACCTTTTGCTGTTAATAAAGCGGCACTAATTAGGATAGCCAAAATATTGATGCCGATAATCATTCCCGCCACTAAAAGCACCGAACTAATCGGTAAAACTGACTGTAAGATAATCGCCGACAATGCTCCCACTGTCATCATTAATACTACTAAAGGAAATCCCACTACTAATAAACAGACAGTGAGGACGAAACTCCAGAGAAGAAAGCTTTTTAGCATTGCTAAAGAAACGTAGCCCCAGTTATTTCTTGCGGTTAATTGCATCTTCCTGACCTCTTACAAACTTGGTGGTCTAACTTTTCTGCACGTCGGCTCAAAGTTGATGAAAACCAGTATAGGGAAAACACCGAAGAAGATGAGCTATTCGCAATATAAATTTACAATCATCGCTGATCATCTATGTTAAATGTATCGAACTATTACAAGAATCGGCGAGAGGTATCGAAAACTTTACAATCGGTTTCTCTTGATCCCCAATGCAATTTCCTGCTGAAATCCTTGATCCCCGTCGCTAATCCTTTCTTGTGTCCCTGCCGTCAGATTTTTCCTCGTCTCGTTGTAACAAATATTTACAAGTACCTCTAGAATTCTCAGAAAATAGGTGGACGGGAGTTGGGAGATGGGAGAGGGGAGAGGGGAGACCACTTCGTACGCGTTGCGGGGGGAAGTGGGGAAGTGGGGAGAAAAAGCTGACGGCTTTTCTTTGTCACAGAATTGACATCCGGCCGTTATAGTCCTGACAAATGAGAGTTATATCTTGGAATTAATCCAGCAAAGGAATAAATCATTTCCCCTAACCCAGCTTTCCTCAAGCTTCCCACACAGGGTCTAGGGGAAGTTTATTTTTCTGCTTTACCCGTTCTTTGCTCACAACATGGTCAAAATCAATCCCCCTCCCCGCGCCTTTACCTCCCAGGGAGAAAACCGCTACCCGGCCGGAAAAGAAAATTTTTCTAGAACTTGACGAGCCTTGAGGGTAGGGAAGACAGTCAGGCAGACTAACCTAAAAAGGTTTTTGGGGCGGAAATATAGTTTCTTGGCCTTCTGTCTCCCTAAACACAGTCTTAGCTCTGATGACGAGCATAATCATCCTGAAAACGGACTATATCATCCTCTCCTAAATATTCCCCATTTTGCACTTCAATTAACACCAATTTGATCACCCCGGGGTTTTCCAGACGGTGAGCGGTACACTGCGGCACATAAGTGGACTGATTGGCTCCGAGAATTTCTTCGTTATCTCCACAGGTGACTTTTGCCGTTCCCGAAACGACAATCCAGTGTTCACTGCGATGGTAGTGCATCTGTAAACTGAGACGATGACCCGGATTCACTTCAATTCGCTTGATTTTATAACCAAGACCTTCTTCTAGGGTGGTGAAAGAACCCCAAGGCCTAAATTCTGTTGCTGCCGATTCTACGGTCGAAATAAGCTGAAATGGTGCCACATCTTGAGATGCGATCATTATATTATGTCTCCATTGCTAGGTCTGATCTTAGTCCAAGATAGCAGCAAAAACCCTAGATGGCATCTAAATCAGTAAACAATAAACAGTGATCAGTAATCAGTGAACTGAAAACTCAAATCTGATCACTGATCACTGATCACTGATTTAGTCTTCGTCGGTGTTGAGAATACGGGGAACCCGGAAATAATCCCCTTCTGGGGCCGGCGATTCTTGCACTAAGACCTCGTGATCGGGATAAAGTCTATTACTATCGGCGCGAGTGATATTTTGAATTTCGATCGCTCGCATGGTGGGTGGCACATTTTCCGTGTCTAATTCGCTTAACTGCTCGAAATAATCTAGTATCCCGCTTAATTGCCCCGCAAATTCTTCTTCTTCGCCGCTATTAATCTCTAAACGGGCTAAATGGGCGATTTTTTCAACTGTAGCTCGATCGATCATGGGAGAAATGGGGTTAGGGGTTAGGGGTTAGGGGTTAGGGGTTAGGGGTTGGGGGTTGGGGGTTGGGGGTTGGGGGTTAGGGGTTGGGGGTTAGGGGTTGGGGAGATGGGGAGATGGGGAGATGGGGAGAATAAATAAAAATAATCTCCTGACTCCTAACTCCTGACGACCGACTCCTGAATTCTGTCTCCTCAATTTAGAAGAAAACATCAATTTCCGATCGCCCGGTGATTTTCAGCCAGTTTTGGGCTTCAATGTAGTTATTGGGGGCTAATCGGATGGCTTGTTTCCAGTATTCTGCCGCTTTGTCGTAGAGTGCTTCCGCTTCGGCCTGTTGACCGTCTTCTCTGGCTTTTTCCCCCTGAAAATGGTAAATAACGGCGATATTATTCAAAGCGGAGGGCATTCTGGGATTAAGTTCGATAGCTTCTTCGTAGTATTCCAGAGCCTTTTCATGCTCGCCGTTACTAGCGTGGATAATACCGATATTGTAGAGGATATAACTGCGATCGTTAGGATCCTCTTCTAATGTTAAAGCCTCATAGTAATTATCGAGGGCTTCGGCGTATTCGCCGTCAGCTTGGGCAGACATCCCATCTCGGTAATAAACAAAGGCTTCCTTGGCTTTTTTATTGGCGGGGAGTATCTTTAAAATGATATCCGCCATGACGGTAAAAGATTTATCAATAAAATTATCGTTACGTTGAGTGCGTGGCATAGTTAGGACGATTAGGCGATCGAGATGACTATCTACCTTTATAGCACTCGCAAGCAACCCTAGGTCTGTTTTTCCGATTTTTCTGGCTAGGGTTTCGATTTAGAGGCTCTTTGCTAGTCCGGCAATGGCAAGAAGTTAATGGCTCATTCTGCTCCCACTTGACAAGGGTTCAGACGTGGACTCCAAGCATTTCTGCTCCGGTTCTGGGTTGAACATACTTTGCGATAATCAATACCTCAATTCCTTTGATTTAATGTAGCGCATAGCTACGCATTATCACTTTATTCCTGGATTAAATCTTGCTCCAGCCAAGAACCTAGTCGGAACGCATCTCATTCCGACGATCATTGGTGCAACTTTACCTATAATGTCGGCTTGAAGGCTATACTTTGCACGGCTATAACTTGCATTTTTCACTCAAAGAGGCGTTGCTGAATCAAGGTATGAATGACAACCTTGCACCCATCCAAAAGTTAGTTTGGGTCTAGGTTTTAAAAATCCCACAAAAGAAGATTCATATCTCAAATCAGCAACGCCTGACACTTATATTACAGCAACTCAAGTCTGTGAACTCCAGTCAAAAATAGCTGATTTAGGACTAATAATTCCTATCACTCTAGTATTAGATAATGCCCGCTATCAAAAATGTAAAATTGTTGAAGAATTGGCTCTTTCTTTGTCAATAGAGCTACTCTATCTGCCGTCTTATTCGCCTAATCTAAATTTAATTGAAAGGCTGTGGAAATTTGTCAAAAAGAAATGTTTATATGGTAAATATTATGAAAACTTTTCTGACTTTTCTTCAGCTATTTATTTATGAATGTCTGAATGATGCCCATCTGAAACATAAAAAAGAACTGGATTCCTTGCTCACTCTACGATTTCAGAAGTTTAATAAATCTCAGATTATGAACGTCTAAAGTATATCCCTGACGGGGATCAGATTGTTAGCAAAACTTATAGGACAAGGGTAGAGGGAGAAAATACAAGATTACGTCATTACAACCGTGCGTCTTCATCGTCAGACTCTCTGCTACTCAAAATGTGTCAAAATGTTAGAAAATTCCCTACCGCTTCTAATTCATTACCTTAAGTTTAAGGATGTTCCAGTTCCCTACACTTTTGCTTGATTCATCTTTACATCTGACAACGCCGGCAGTGGATAAAGCAAGAGGTGTAATAGCGAGTTTCACTGGGAAATCTCCTTAAATAGAATTAGGTCAAGTTAAGTTGGGGCATAGCACCCCAGCGCGTTTTATTTGTTTTTTTTGACCGTGTCTGTTACTTTTGATACAGTTTTTTTATTGTTTTATGGTATCGGAATAGGGAGACACGGGGACAGCACCGCTCAACTAAACCTACTCAAACCTACTTAAAAGCCTGAAAGCTTAGTCATTCGTAGTGGATTAAGCACGGAGCGGGTTAAACGGCAAACCCGTTATTCCCTGGTCAACGACATCGGGAATTACTTTTCGTGAACCACTCTCAAGGTCGTTGAGAGCTTCCTGCTTCAATGGGATGCGCTTTCTACCTCGAAAGATAGCCAGTCTTACTTTCCCGACCCCGGCATCCGTCCTAGTTCCTAAGACCCATACTTTTCCTGGCAACACGACCCGCCGAGGCTCGGTTATCGCTTAAGGAATAGTGGTCAAGATCTGTTTATCGGAGCATCGGTTTTTGAGAATTGTCTATGTGTTGGGCATTCATCCCATCGCTAAAAGCGAGGGAATTCTGCTGACACTAAGTTAAATTCTTTTTCCCAAACTAACGCCCGCTAAACCAAAGGCTAACAGAGCAAGCAAGGAAGAAGGTTCGGGGATTTTGGTTCCTGCAGCAAACTGAATCTCTGAGAAGCCAATGCGATTGTTATTGGTGGGGTCAGTGAACCCCCCAAAGTTACTCAGATTAGTAAATCTAACATGAGTCGCAGCGACTGAGGCAAAACTGAACTGCTGTGCGACCTGGCTGGTAGCTGGGGAACCAGAAGTTCCTTGAGCAAACATACTGGGAGCGCCACTCAGGGTACTCCAAGTTGTTCCACCGTTGTTGGAGTATTCAATCGTCACATTGTTAATTCCCTGACGGGTAAGCTCGGCACTACCACCGCCAAGGTTCCAGAAAGTAAACCCAGACAGATTATAGCTACCATTGAGATTAAACGTGATAGTACCTGAGGGAATTGGGGTGCCCTGCGTGTTAGCTAAAATATCTGACCGCCAAGAATTAGAACTGCCCGACGGAGCGTGAACTCCCGTCAGACTCGGAGTGTTACCGGGCAGCCCCTGGCCGTTGACGGCATTGTTTAGAGCCCATTGTGTTGATATGGTCGTTGAGGCAGTGACTCCAGGAATTAGAGTAGCGGCTTGGGCGTTTTGTGTTACACTCAACATTAAGCCAAAAGTGGCAGTGGATAAAACAAGGGTTTTAATAGTGAGTTCCACTGGAAGATCTCCTTAGTTAAAGGCTAGGTACAGTCAAAAGGATACAACGTATCCTTCTACATCGTATTTGTTTTTTTTGCCAATGTCCACTACTTTTGATGTAGATTTTTTTACTATTCTATGGTAGGGGAATCGGGGGACACGGGGAAAACGCCCATCTGGTGGCGCAGTTAGTGGGACTTAGACAAAAAACAAATCGAGAAAAGCCTCAACTCCAATCCCCGCTTGGGATTTACTTCGACCAAGCCCAAAATCGCTGAAACCCAGATATATCAAGGAAAATCATAAATCGAGGTTAACCCTTTGTCCCGTAAT
>NZ_JADBRW010000272.1:0-2593 GCF_020247025.1 Microcystis sp. M109S1 | reverse complement strand
CCTTTTGTATCCATCCATAACCTTACACATTTGTTACGGATGAATTGAGCAGTACGAATAGCATCGTCTATCGCTTGATACTGTTGAGTTTTAGCTTTAACTTTAAACTCTAAGACAAACATTTTACGCAGGGGGTACTTAAATAAAATCAGTATAGCACAATAAAAGTTAAGTTAACAAGCTATAGTTTAAAAAGCCGTCCTAAAAGGACGGGGCTTTAACCCAAAATTTCGGTAATCAGTGATCAGTAATCAGTGATCAGCAATCAGTGATCAATAAACAGTGATCAGTGAACTGAAAACTCAACTCTGAATAACTGATCACCGATCACTGAAATTACTCGTCTTCAGCGAAAATAAAGCGAGTTAGTTCACTAGGATCGGGTTCAGGGCTAGATTCGGCAAATTTAACCGCTGCCTCGATTTCAGCTAGAATTTTCTCCTCGATTTCTTTTAATTCCTCTCTCGTGGCCAGATCTCGCTCGTAGAGGTAGGCGGCAAAGCGAGTGATCGGATCTCTTTCGCCCCAGAATTGTTTCTCGTCAGCACTGCGTAACTCGTCGGGATCTGCCAGAGAGTGACCCCGGAAACGATAGGTTAAGGCCTCAATTAAAGTCGGTCCTTCACCAGCGCGGGCGCGGGCCACAGCTTCTCTGGCGGCGGCATGAACGGCGACCACATCCATACCGTCCACTTCCACGCCGACCATACTAAAAACACTGGCTTTTTTATAGATTTCCGGTTGAGAAGTGGCTCGATCATGGGCCATACCGATCGCCCACTTATTATTTTCCACCACATAGATAATCGGCAACTTCCAGAGGGCGGCCATATTCAGACACTCAAAAAACTGGCCATTATTACTCGCCCCATCCCCGAAGAAACAGACCGTTACCTGATCGGCACTGGCATCACCCATGGCTTCGCGACGGTACTTACTT
This sequence comes from Microcystis sp. M109S1, assembly GCF_020247025.1. Lineage (NCBI taxonomy): Bacteria > Bacillati > Cyanobacteriota > Cyanophyceae > Chroococcales > Microcystaceae > Microcystis > Microcystis sp. M109S1. The sequence goes on along the minus strand of NZ_JADBRW010000272.1, from coordinate 1,653 downwards.
TGAAAAGCCGCCCCGGTTGCGACGGGAATCCCCTCGGCCACAAAAGCGTAACCCCCTAAAAGCTTATGTTCGGCGGAAAACATGTGCATGGAGCCACCCCGTCCTTTACTGCAGCCAGTAGCTTTGCCGAATAACTCCGCCATTACCTCTTGAGCGGGAACTCCGGCGCTGAGGGCGTGGACGTGATCGCGATAGGTGCTAGAAACGTAATCTTCTCCCTGACGCAAGGCTTTAATAATACCGCTAGATATCGCTTCTTGACCGTTGTAGAGGTGGACAAAACCGAACATTTTGCCCCGATAATACATTTCGGCACATTTATCTTCAAACATCCGCCCCAAAACCATATCCTCGTATAGGCGAAGACCTTCAGCTTTGGTAATAATGATGGAAGCAGGATTAAAGGTTGGTAAAGTACGTTCGGAAATCATAGGGTCTGTAGTATCATTTAGACAACAAAAAGGCAAGGGGAGAGGAAGCGGTAGATTTTTCGAGAATTCTGGCAGTGAATTTTTTGGTCTTAAACCAAGGGGTTCTTGGTATTTTCTCTCTCAAATCTAATCTTAGTCAGTCAGAGATTGGCTAGGATAAGATGGTATCTTGTTATTTTACTCGCTCCGCTCTCACTTACATCACTTAATTCACCTTAGATGTCGGCATTCCTCCCCCGTTACACCCTACGGGTTAGCGGCGGAGGAATGCCGACCAGTATAAAACGCGCGTAGCGCATCGACTCTAAATATGTTATGCTTCCTGTTGGTGAGTTTTTTGAGGCCGTGGAACAAGTCCTGACGCTAGTGATAAAGCTTCAAGTATGTAGCGAACAACAACAAGCGCTGTCCGATACCTGTACGGCTTTTGCGTCGGCTTGTAGCTGGATTAACGAGAACGTCAACCCCCAGCTGACTAACCGGAACTCGATTCAGGCTGTCTGTTATCAGGACGTTAAGGATCGGTTCGGATTGACGGCTAACCACGTTGTCAGAGCTTGCGGTCGGGTAGCGGCTAACCGTCTAACGGCGAAACAGAAGGGGAAGAAAGTTAAGAATTTCGCCCCGACAAGTTTCGATGGCGACGCTCGAACCTTCCGTTTCGTCGAGAAGGATTGGGCGATTACCGTTAGTACCAGGGGAAAACGGCTAACCCTTCCCCTGAGAGCGAGCAATTACCATCGGGGAAAACTAACCGGACAGAACCCGACATCCGCTCAAGTCTGTTTACATCGTGATGGCGGTTGGTATGTCCACATCCAACTAAAATCGGAACCGCCGAAACCTATCAACGCGGATAACATTATCGGGGTCGATTTCGGCCGTCGTGACATCGCGGTAACATCAACCGATAAATCGTGGTCGGGGGAGGGCATCAAGGAAACGAGGGATAAATACAGTCGTGTGAGGTCTTCTCTGCAAAAGAAAGCGTCTCAAGGCACTAGAACCACCAGGCGTAGGTGTCCGGAGATCTTGAAACGGCTATCGGGGCGGGAGAGAAGATACCAAGCGCACTTAAATCATCGAAAATTTGGGTTGAAAACCTCGCCCTTTAGGGCGACTTTATGTTAGCATTAAATTGAGTCGTTGACTTTGGGAACGCAGGAAACAAGCGACACTCCGTAATCCCTAAATCTCTAACCATCACTGGTACAAAAGCTTT
>NZ_JADBRW010000271.1:0-4688 GCF_020247025.1 Microcystis sp. M109S1 | reverse complement strand
TCTTTCCGAAAGTCCTTGACTTGTTTCAGTTTTTCTATTAAGCTCAACATATATTTTAAAGGTTGGCGGTCACTTCTCATTTTACCTGACGGTGATCGCTTTTACTTTTGATATTCTGATGGGAGAATGAAACAGCCCTACCCGTTGGGGGCGTGGCGCCGCCCCCAAACCCCCCGCGCATTAGTTTTTCGGTGGGATGCTTACACGCAGCTGCTGATACGTCTGTAATAATTTAAGAGTCACCGATAATTGCTGATTGTCGGTATTTCTGCAAATGTGAGATACAGCCCTCCTAATTCCCAATTCCTAATTCCCACTTCCTAATTCCCACTTCCCATTTCATAATTCATAATTCATAATTCCCCGATCAAGATGAATTTAGAAGCAATCATCCTAGAGGAAATTAAACAATCAGCATCGGGTCGAATTAGCTTCGAGCGCTGGATGGATTTAGCTCTCTATCACCCCGATTATGGCTATTACACTTCTGGAAAAGTAGAAATTGGCTCAAAAGGAGATTTTTTTACTTCCTCGTCTCTAGGGGCAGATTTTGGTCAATTGTTGGCGGAGCAATTTGTCGAGATGGCGGCATTTTTAGGTAATTCGCCGGGATTTACTTTAGTGGAAGTGGGAGCAGGTTCGGGAATTTTAGCGAAAGATATCCTTGATTATTTAAGTGATAACTATGCTGATTTTTATCAAAATCTCAGTTATATAATTATCGAACAATCTCAGAAACTCAGGGAAAGACAACGGGCAACTTTAGCGGGATATTCCCCGGTATCTTGGCAAAGTTGGCCGAATTTAGCCGATAATTCCCTTGTGGGTTGTGTGTTTAGTAATGAGTTAATCGATGCTTTTCCTGTCCATCGAGTTGTGATTGAGTCGGGAGAATTACGAGAAATTTATCTGGGATTGGGGGAACCTTTTCAGGAGATTATCGCAGATTTATCCACCGACAGAATCAAAGACTATTTTGATTTAGTGGGGATAAATATTCCCTCCCCACTTTATCAGGAGGGTTATCAAACCGAGGTAAACTTATTAGCTTTAGACTGGTTAGAAACGGTTGATCGGAAACTCGATCGAGGTTATATCTTAACCATAGATTATGGTTACACTGCCGAAAAATATTATCATCCCCAAAGAAGTCAAGGAACCCTACAATGTTATCGACAACATCAGCGTCATGATCATCCTTATTTGTGGGTGGGAGAACAAGATATTACCACTCATGTGGATTTTACCGCTTTACAACGTCAAGGGGAGAAATTAGGCTTAAAAAATCTCGGTTTTACTCAGCAAGGATTATTTTTAATGGCTTTGGGATTGGGAGATAGATTAAATCAACTTTCTCAAGGAAAAATCGATATATTAACTATATTTCAGCGTCGAGATGCCTTACATCAATTAATCAATCCCACCGGTTTAGGAGGATTTGGAGTGTTAATTCAGGGGAAAGGAGTAGAAGAAAGAATACTTCAGGGATTAAGTAAATAACTAAAAAAAAGGGCTGAATGCTGTTAACTTTCAGCCCCAAGAAATAATTAAGCTCCTACGGATTCTTTAGCCGCATACATTACCTCTAAAGTTATTTCACCAATACCTCGCTCCCGGGCGAATTTTTCGGTATTTCGTTTGACTTTCCCCCGCACAAAACCGGGTATTTTCTGTAATTCTGCCGTAGCTTCCTTATTCCAATTTAGGTCAGAATCTGCCGAGATACCTTTAGTAATTACCTCTTTTGTATCATGACCACCGAATATCTCTAATAGGTGATCTTCCATACCCAAAGTAAAGGAATTATAGACCAAATCGGCGATCTGATTAGTGCCTTCGTAACCTAAGAAAGGTTTATAACCGAGGGGGAAATTTTGGATATGAATAGGTGCGGCAATTACTCCACAGGGAATATCTAAACGTTTGCCCACATGACGTTCCATTTGAGTACCAAATATCGCCGCCGGTTCCAACCGAGCAATAGCATCTCCTATCGCCCCATTATCATCACTAATTAACACTTCATCGCAATATTCACTCACTTGTTCCCGGAACCAATCCGCATCATACTTACAATAAGTCCCCGCTAAAACCACATGGATTCCCATCTCTCTGGCGAGAATTTTTGTCATAGCGGCTGCGTGGGTATTATCACCAAAAACCACCGCTTTTTTGCCCGTTAAATTCTGACAGTCAATGGAACGAGAAAACCAAGCAGCTTGGGAGATATGCAGAGTTTGTTCATTGATAAAATCTTCGTAATCTACTGCCGCACCTTGGGCATTAATTACCTCTTGAATTTTGCGAATACAGCGCGCTGTTTCCACCACTCCCATGGGGGTAATATCAACGTAAGGCATGGCGAATTCACTTTCGAGATATTTGGCTGTCATTAATCCCACTTCTCGATAGGGAACCAGATTAAACCAAGCGCGGGGCAGATTTTTTAAGTTTTCTACGGAGGCAGCTTCGGGGATAATGTCATTAACTTCAATGTCCAAATCTGCCATTAACCGCTTTAATTCTGTGCGATCATGTTGGTTATGGAAACCGAGGGTGGTAATGCCGATAATATTAACCGAAGGTTTAGGGGTTTTCTGCGAGATAATTTCCCCCTTTCTCTGGGCCTTATCGAGATAATATTTGATAATTTGATAGAGAGTTTTATCGGCCGCTTGTAGTTCATTATAGCGATAGTGGTTGACATCGGCCAGCAGCACATCCCCCTCGGCATCCTGTCGCGCTCTTTCGACAAAGTTTTGTAAATCCTCTTGGAGAATGCTGGAGGTACAGGTGGGAGTTAAAACGATTAAATCGGGACTTTCTTCGCGATCTTTGCGAACAATATTATCGACGACTTTTTCTTGGGAACCCCGGGCTAAAACATTACGATCGACAATACTAGTAGTGACGGGGGTAAAATTACGCTCCCTTTCCAACATCGAGCGCATGACGTTAAAATAATCGTCTCCCAGAGGAGCGTGCATGATAGCATGAACATTTTTAAAGGAACTGGCGATCCTTAAAGTGCCAATATGAGCGGGACCCGCATACATCCAATAGGCCAATTTCATAGAGGGTTCTCCTACAGTCAGACTTTTTTGATTGTCTCAGACTTTACCGATTTAGGAGTGAACGCTTAACGGAAGATTACAAAAAGTCCCCATACAGATTAAGTATCTTTTTGGGGAAAAATGACACAAATATTAATATTAACTTTTTTAACAATTTATGTCATTAAGGCAAAAATTTCTTTACCGACCGCTTGGTAACAAAGCCAACCGAAATTGGACCGGGGGTCGGGATAATCTTTGACGATGACTGCTTTTTCGGCCGCTCGTTCAAAAGCAACTAAACGGGGAATTTCTCGCTTAAATAGGGGTAATTTTGCTTCTTCTAGAGCTTTCCGCGCTTCTCGTCCTGTTTTTGTCCGTGAATCCACTTGGGTTAAAAGAACTCGATAATTATCGGTCATCGTGGACAGCAATTCTACCGCTTTAATCGTGACATCGATATCGAGATGATTGGGAGTGGTGGGTAGGATTAATAAATCGCTGCCCTGAGCTAAATCTTTTAGCTCGTCTGGCTCTGGCCGGGCCTGGGTATCGACGATAATATGAGTGTATTGTTTCACCAGTCCCGTCGCTCCAGCTTGGGACGCTACCATAAAAGGAAGGGTGTCTTCCCGGGACCAATGGAGAGCCGAACGATTTTTATCCGCATCGATCAATAAGGTGGGCGCTTTTTCTTGAAAATAGGCGGCCAAATGAATCGATGTGGTGGTTTTCCCGACCCCTCCCTTCAGTGCTACGACGGAAATAATCATGAACGGCTCGATGGAATAAATGGGTATTTTCTAGTGTACTCCCAGACGGACTGAAAACCGTCTAAGTTTCCGTTCAGAAAGGCTATCAGTCAGGATTCTAGATTTTTGAGCGTGGCTGTCTCGACATTATGGTGTAAAGTGTTTCTTAATGTTAGATTTTGGGACTATGCCCTCGTGATCGATCACTTTTTCTGCTCACCACAACTACGGGAGCGTCTTCAATGTTGAAGCAATTTTTAGTAATAGCGATCGCTTTCATGATTGGGTTAACTGGTCAATTAGTCCTCTCTTTACCCGCTACTCGTTTATCCGATCGAGAAATCTCTCAACAATTACAGACTATCCCGGGTTGGCAGTTACGAGATCAACGGATTGAAAAAACTTTTAAATTTAACAATTTTATCGAATCGATCGCTTTTGTTAATCGCTTAGTTACTCCAGCTGAATCCCTAGGCCATCATCCTGATATTACCATCAATTACAATCGCGTTACTCTTTCCCTCACTACCCATGACGTGGGAGGTTTAAGTAACTTAGATTTTGATTTAGCTCAACAAATCGATCGCCTGATTCCCTAGTTTTAAATCAGCTTTAAAGCACACAGCTATCATCTTGACGAATATCCCAACTACCATCAACACGGAATAAAAATAAACAGCTTTTATCGGGTGTACCGGCAGCAACTAAAGTAATTCTGCCTAACTGTCCCCAAGAACCCCCTAACCCCTAGGGTTGATTCATTTAAATTAAGTACAGCGGATTTTGAGTCAATAAATTTGACCGAAGATTCTCAAGTTTATCTTTCTCTAACCAAAAGAGTTAGTCACAATAACTAATCTTTAATCCTCTGCCAATATTTATT
>NZ_JADBRW010000270.1:0-4956 GCF_020247025.1 Microcystis sp. M109S1 | reverse complement strand
TTCTATGTTGTCACTAGCAGACATTAATTCAATGACAAAATCGGGAGATAGAGGTAAAAATCTTTCCTTTTGTTGTGGGGTTAAAGCTTGCCATTTTTCTAAAGGTATCCAAGCAGCATCGGGAGAGCGATCGGCCCCATTAGGTAGTTTAAATCCTGTGGAAGAATCAAAAACTACACCTAATTTATTTAGGTTATTCCATAACCATAATTGGGCAGTGATTCCAGCGTTAGAATTACCCGTTTTTCCCCCAGTCGGTGGCATAATAATTAAATCTCCTTTTGGGTTGCGTTCCAAGCGCAAATCTCGGTTATCCTGACAAAGTTGAAAAAACTGTTCATCGCTGAGTTGAAACGAGTTAAATTTAACTTCTACTGTCATTATTATCCCCAACCTACTCTCGTCTAAAATTCATGGTAACGCGCTAGGGCAAGAGATGTTCTTGGATGAAATTAGTGTAAACATCTCCGGCTAAAAAGGCGGGAGTTTCCAATATTTTACGATGGAAATCAATAGTCGTCGGTACTCCCGTGATCGCACATTCCCGCAGGGCGCGTTTCATGCGTTTAATCGCAGTTTCGCGATTTTCTCCCCAGACAATTAATTTCCCAATTAGGGAATCGTAATAGGGGGGGATTTCGTAATCGGTGTAAACGTGGGAATCCATGCGGACACCGGGACCGCCGGGGGGCAGATAACCGCTAATTTTGCCGGGGTGAGGGCGAAAATTGTGATCGGGATCCTCGGCATTAATGCGACACTCGATCGAATGCCCTCTAAATATCACCTGATCTTGCTTAATTTGCAGTTTTTCGCCCTGTGCCACCAGAATTTGTTCTCGGATCAGGTCTATCCCCGTGATCATCTCCGTGACGGGGTGTTCCACCTGAATACGGGTGTTCATTTCCATGAAGTAAAAATTGCCGTGTTTATCGACTAAAAATTCCACAGTTCCCACCCCGACGTAATTAATCGATTTAGCGGCTTTAACGGCGGCATTACCCATTTTTGAGCGTAAATGGGGCGTTAAGAAGGGGCTGGGTGCCTCTTCTAGCAGTTTTTGGTGTCGTCGCTGAATCGAACAGTCTCTTTCTCCTAAATGGATCACGTTACCGTGACTATCGGCCAAAATCTGAAACTCGATATGTCGGGGACATTCGATAAATTTTTCTAGATATACTCCTGAATTGCCAAAAGCCGCTGCTGCTTCCCCTTGGGCGGCTTTTAACATATCACCTAGTTCATCTGAACTATTGACAAGACGCATCCCCCGCCCTCCACCGCCGGCGGTGGCTTTAATCAGGACAGGATAACCGATGTCATCAGCGATACGTTTTGCTTCCGCTTCTGAGGTAATTAAACCACCACTGCCAGGGATAGTAGGAACTCCCGCTTTTTGCATGGTTTTTTTAGCGGTAGATTTATCCCCCATAGCCAGAATAGCGCTGGGAGACGGACCGATAAAAGTTAACTGATGATCGGCACAAATTTCGGCAAAGCGGGCGTTTTCTGCCAAAAAACCGTAACCGGGATGGATCGCCGTGGCGTTGCGTGTTAGGGCAGCCGAGATGATATTAGGGATATTTAGGTAACTTTTGCTGCTTGGGGGCGGACCAATACAAACACTCTCATCGGCCAGTTGAACGTGAAGGGCATGGCGATCGATGGTAGAGTGGACGGCAACGGTTCTAATGCCCAATTCTTCGCAACTATGAAGGATTCTTAAGGCGATTTCCCCGCGATTGGCGATTAATATCTTGGCAAACTGCATTGGACGACCACGAGATCAGGCTGGTGTGATAGGCGACTATTTAGTAGAATATCTGGTTTTGTTACCTTGGGGAAATCGGGAAGTGGGGAAGTGGGGTGTGGGGTGTGGGGAAGTGGGGTGTGGGGTGTGGGGTGTGGGGTGTGGGGAGAATAAATAAAAGCAATCTCCTGACGACCGGCGACCGACTACCGGCGACCGACAGGGAAAATAACTGACTCGGTCTCCCTCCCCGGTCAAGATTGAAAGCGATAAGCTAGAGTGTGAGGAGTGAAAACTTTTTAATCTCGTTTCGCCCCTAGAGGATAATAGCTCGATGTTGCGAATTATCACAGAGCCATGGTCAGCCAGAACGGAACTGAGACGAATTCGGGAACGGTTCGACGATCCGGAAATTCGGGAAAAAGAATCGCTTGTCCGAGAGATTGTCGAGCAGGTGCGACTTTCTGGCGATCGCTCGTTGGTGGATTACACGGAAAAATTCTACCAACAGTCCCTTAATCTACAACAACTGAAGGTGAGTGGCTCGGAACTCGATGCTGCTTATCAACAGGTGTCGCAGGATTTATTAAATGCGATCGCCGTTGCCTGTCAAAAAATGGAGGCTTTTCATCGTCAGCGTCTTCCCAAAGCTTGGGTACAGTTTCCTGAGGATGGTACGGTTCGGGGGAAACGTTATCAACCGGTTAACAGCGTGGGAATTGTCGTTCCCGATGGTAAACGTGCCTATCTCAGTTTATTGCTCCAACAGGCGATTCCTGCCAAAATAGCGGGGGTTAAACGGATTGTGATGGTATCTCCTGCCGATGAAGATTTACGCATCCATCCGGCGATTTTAGTGGCAGCCCAATCGGTGGGTATTAGTGAGATTTATCGGGTGGCTGGACCACAGGCGATCGCCGCTTTAGCCTACGGTACAAAAACGATCGCTCCCGTGGAGATGATTGCCGGAATAGGTGATTTTTATACTAATTTGGCTAAAAAACTGGTTTCTGACCATGTAAAAATCGATTATCTCTCTATTACTTCTGATTTGGTTATTATTGCCGATAGTCAAGCCAATCCCAGGCAGTTGGCCCTAGATTTATTAGCGCAAGCGGAACAGTATTCCCTAGCGGCAGCGATTTTATTGACGACGGATAAGGCTTTGGCCCTAATAGTACAGGAAGAAGTGCAAAAACAGTTACAGGTACATCCCCAGAGATTGTTAACGGAAAAAGCGATCGCTCATTATGGTTTAATCGTGGTGGTGGAATCATTGGAGAAAGCGATCGAATTATCGAATCTTTTTGCTCCCACCCATTTATCCTTAATGATCGATGAGCCTTGGGAAAAGCTATCTTCTGTGAGACAATCGGGAACTATTCTCCTCGGTTCCACTACTCCAAAAGCGGTGGCTGATTATTTGGGTTGTCCCGTGGGAGTGGAAACTTTTCTCGATTCCGCCACTTTAATCGAATATCCTGCCGATTCTTTCGCCTCCATAGCCCACAATCTGCAAATATTAGCGCAAGCGGAGGGATTTACGACAACGGACGCGGGTATAGAATCCCGAGGTCAGGACAAGACCTAGAAAAACTATAATCTTCTCAAAGCAACTATTGGGTCTAATTTAGCGGCACGATGAGCGGGAACAACACCGAAAATTAGACCGATGGCACTAGAAACTCCTAAAGCGAGAATTATCGCAGGGATTGAGACACTGGTGGTTAAAGCGGCAAAAATTCCCGCTAGATACATTCCTTGAATGCCGACAAAAATCCCGATAATTCCGCCAGTGGTGGCTAAAATCACCGATTCAATGAGAAATTGACCTTTTATATCCCCTTCTTTGGCTCCTAAAGCCTTTCTTAACCCGATTTCTTGGGTTCTTTCCGTGACTGACACGAGCATAATATTCATTACGCCGATTCCCCCGACAAAAAGGGAAATACTGGCGATCGAGGCTAACATTCTAGTTAAACTATCGTTAGTCTCTTTGGTCATTTCTAAGACTGCGGTTTGAGGGAAAACCTGCACATAATTCTCGTCGCTGACCTGATGACGCATTTGCAGCAGGTTGCTAATCTGAAACTGGGCGGCTTTAATTTGGGCAGAGCTTTTCGCCAAGACAGAAATATGCGTTAGGGGAATGCCATAGATAGCTCTGCGTCCTTGAACCTGATTAGACATAGTAGTTAGGGGAATTAACGCTCGATCGTCCTGATTAGCCTCAAATAAGGAGCCTTTCGCCTGTAAAACTCCAATAACTTGAAAACTAAGATTGCCGATGCGAAGATTTTCGCCGACGGGATTGCGATTACCAAAGAGATTTTTGGCTAATTCCGATCCCAAGACAATCACGCGATTATCCCGTTTCAGGTCAGATTCCATAATAAATCTACCTTTAGATAGTTGACGGTTACGCACGTTTAGGTACTCGGCTCCCACCCCAATCAGGGGACTATTACTGGTTCTATTACCGAAGGATAAGATTCTTTTACCGCTCAATTCGGGAGAAATGGCGGCAATGGCGGGAACTTGAGATGCGATCGCTTGAGCATCTTCGTAGGTGAGAGGCCGGGGATTAGGAATTGTCCGCCGGACATTGCGCGAGGAGGTGGAAACAAATAAAACATTCGGACCGAGAGCTTCAAACTGCTCGAGGGCGACTTTTTGCGCTCCTTCACCCACTCCCACTAGGGCAATGACGGAGGCGTTACCGATAGCAATTCCTAGCATGGTCAGACCACTACGCAGTTTATTGCCCATCAAAGCGGAAAAAGCCATTTTCAGGTTTTCGAGCATTTCCATGGTTAGTTATATTCAGTGATCAGTGATCAGTAAACGGTAATCAGTAAACAGTAATCAGTAATCAGTAATCAGTAAACAGTAAACAGTAAACAGTAAACAGTAAACAGTAATCAGTAATCAGTGATCAGTAAACAGTAATCAGTGATCAGTAAACAGTAATCAGTAAACAGTAATCAGGGATAAAGATGAAGATATAGCGTTTCCTGTTGACAAGAGGTACATTCTCAATCCTGAAAAGCTTAATCAGCAAAGGGTAAAGTGTGCCACACAGATGTGAGAACCGCTATAAATAAATAACTAAATAGCTAATTAACTTACATCTGATAAATAAATAACTAATTAACTTAAAACTTACATCTGATAACTGATAACTGATAACTGATAACTGATAACTG
>NZ_JADBRW010000027.1:0-11907 GCF_020247025.1 Microcystis sp. M109S1 | reverse complement strand
GGATAATGCAAGGTTTTTGAAAGTCCCAATCCTATTTTCTTGCACTAACATCGGACTTTAACAGGTCAAAAGCTTTATTTTAAAAGGGTTTTACCATTATTCAGCAAGCCCTAAATTAAGAATCGGCTGTAACAGAGCAACTTTATTATTAAATTGGTGGGCTAATTCTTTGTACTAATCCCATCACACAAATGCCTATCTTCCTCCCTGACATTAATATTATTCTGCAAATAAACCCGCACCCAATCGCAACTCCGCCCCATTAAACCATCTAAACCCCAACCATATTCTCCATTCCACAGTTTGATAGTCTTGTCATGACTACCGGTCGCTAAAGTCTTACCGTCTGGGCTAAAACTCACGCTAGTGACAGTGCTATTATGCCCTGTGAGAGTGCGAATTTCTTTCCCTGTTTCTACATTCCACAGTTTGATTGTCTTGTCTTTACTACCAGAGGCTAATGTCTTACCGTCACTGCTAAAACTCACGCTTCTGACAACATCATTATGCCCCTTGAGAGTGCCGATTTCTTTCCCTGTTTCCACATTCCATAGTTTGATTGTGGTGTCTTCACTACCAGAGGCTAATGTCTTACCGTCGGGGCTAAAACTCACGCTATTGACATTACTATTATGCCCAGTGAGAGCGAGGATTTCTTGACCAGTCTCTACATCCCACAGTTTGATTGTGCCGTCATCACTACCGGTCGCTAATGTCTTACCGTCAGGGCTAAAACTCACGCTATTGACATTACTATTATGCCCAGTGAGAGTGCGGATTTCTTGACCTGTCTCTACATTCCACAGTTTGATTGTGTTGTCACCACTACCGGTCGCTAAAGTCTTACCGTCAGGGCTAAAACTCACGCTAGTGACACTTTTATTATGCCCAGTGTTCTCGTAGAGTTGCAAGGGAAGGGTGCGGATTTCTTGACCTGTCTCTACATTCCATAGTTTGATTGTGTTGTCTCTAAAAGATATCAAGATACCACTACCGGTCGCTAATTTCTTACCGTCCCTGCTAAAACTCACGCTATTGACACTCCATTTATGCCCAGAGAGAGTGCGGATTTTTTGACCTGTCTCTACATTCCACAGTTTGATTGTGTTGTCCCGACTACCGGTCGCTAAGGTCTTACCGTCGCTACTAAAACTCACGCTTAAGACAATTCCATTATGCCCTCTGAGAGTGCCGATTTCTTGGCCTGTTTCTACATTCCACAGTTTGATTGTCTTATCCTCACTACCGGTCGCTAAAGTCTTACCGTCGGGACTAAAACTCACGCTAAGGACATAATCATTATGCCCAGAGAGAGTGCGAATTTCTTGACCAGTCTCTACATCCCACAGTTTGATTGTGTTGTCTTCACTACCGGTCGCTAAAGTCTTACCGTCAGGGCTAAAACTCACACTCCAGACAATATCATTAGGCCCAGAGAGAGTGCGGATTTCTTGACCTGTTGACCCATTCCACAGTTTGATTGTGCCGTCATAACTACCAGTCGCCAAAGTCTTACCGTCGCTACTAAAACTGACGCTATAGACACTGCTAGGATGCCGAGTGAGAGTGCCGATTTCTTCCCCTGTCTCTACATTCCACAGTTTGATTGTCTTGTCCTCACTACCGGTCGCTAAAGTCTTACCGTCGCTGCTAAAACTCACACTATAGACACTGCCATTATGCCCAGAGAGAGTGCCGATTTCTTCCCCTGTCTCTACATTCCACAGTTTGATTGTCTTGTCTTCACTACCGGTCGCTAAAGTCTTACCGTCGCTGCTAAAACTGACGCTATAGACACTGCCATTATGCCCAGAGAGAGTGCCGATTTCTTCCCCTGTCTCTACATTCCACAGTTTGATTGTCTTGTCTTCACTACCGGTCGCTAAAGTCTTACCGTCGGGGCTAAAACTCACACTCCAGACACCATCATTATGCCCTACTAAGCGATTAGATTCCCTTCCTTCAACCAGAATCTTCTGCAAAGCATCAATTGCCTTCGTGTTGCTTGCGTTGTGTTTCTGCAAAATTTTTCCTGCCTTAATCGCTTCAACAATAGCATCTAATTCTTTTCCCTCTTCATTAAAGAGATGCAAAGAATAACCACTGAGAGAATTTGCTAAACTAAGTTCTGTATCAACTTCGCGCCGTTTTCTTTCTGCTTCGATTTTTTCTCGTTGCTTTTGATAGTGATAACTAGCTTTAATAAATTTTACGGCTACATCATCTAAATTAGAAAGTGATTTTTCTTTGATAAGATTGACAATCCTTTTCAGTTTAGAACCGCCCCAAAGCTCACTACTCGCTTTTACAGCATCTTGCTTCTGTAAATCATCCCACTGTTTCGCATCAGCATATAAACGACTTCTCAGAACAATTATCTCCTCTTTTTCTCGAATTAAATCCTGTAACACTTTCCAAGAACGTAATAACGCCTCATGTGCCACCTCAACCGTTGCTTTCCCGTCTTCTCCCTTACTCACCAAAAGACGATTATCTATCAATTGATAGAGAACCTCTCTTTGCATTTCCTCCTGTTCAAAACTCGATTTATCCGCCCTTCTGCTAACCACTTTTTCCCCTTCTAAACTAATTAACTCTAGAAAAATTTCCTCTGCTGCTTTCCTTTGCTGTTCATTAAATTGACTATAAATTTTATCCGCTTGTTTTTCTAGCGCACCCGTTACCCCACCAATCTCTTGATAAATCTTAATATTTAAAACCCGCTCTTGAATATGATCTTTTTCCCACAATAAATCTAATGTATATTGTAACAGAGGTAAAGAGCCAGCCCGTTCATAAAAATCCGCAACAATTTGATTAATTAATCCCTGTTCAAAGATTACCCCATTTCTCGCCGCCGGTTCAGCAATAGCTAATCTTAACTGACTTTCATCCATATCCGTTAACATCTTGCTATACTGATCATGGATTTTTCCTAAACTGGGATAAGGACTTAATTTATCTAAAAAATCCGCCCTCATCGTCATCACAATTTTAACCAAACTATTATTCTTTTCAATCAATTTAATCAAACTTTTAATAAAAATATCCCTTTCTGTCTTCGGTGTACGAGTGAATAATTCCTCAAATTGGTCAATAAAAATAAACCATAAATCAGAATTATTTTTTAATCCTTCAACCACCTTAATTAAAGTATCTTCCTTAACAGCTTGTGCTAATTTTGCTTGGGATTGTTTATATCTATTTGCCAAAAGACAACCATAAAAAGACTCAAAGGGATTAACATCAGGAACAAAAGTTAAATTAACCAATCTATTTGCGCCAAAATCATCCTTTAACTTAGGAATTAAACCCGCTTGCACGAGAGAAGATTTACCACTTCCTGACGCACCTAAAAGCAATAAAACATTCTTTGGCTTTAAATAATCGGTTAACTCAATAATCCAATTATCTCGCCCAAAAAACCTATCCTTATCATCTACTTCAAACTTCCTTAAACCCAAATAAGGTGAACCCGTAATTAAGGGTTGATTGGTAATTTCAATCTCAGATTTCTGGATGCTAATATACTGATTGACTGTCCCTAGATTTTCACCAGCGACAGCTTGAACCCCACCTTCAATATTAAGATTTTTACCGGCTTGATTCTCATTCATCAGGTTTGGGTGCTAAAGCGCAACTACGAACTTTTAGGATTGTAAGTAACTGTTTGGCTTGCAGTCCCTCGATTTGAACCAACAACATTTTGAACCCCACCAGAAATATTTATATTATATTTACCTTCTTTTGCCCCTTCTGGATCTTCTTTTTTCATTACTTCTTGGGCTGCTTTAATAATTTCGTCATCCTCCTTCAGTTCTTTAAGTCCCGCTTCTTCTAACTCATCTTCCAAAAGAGCTTTCGTTTTTTCAGGTTTCTGTTCGTATTTATCTAAAATTGTTGATGAATCTGTTTTCCCTTTTTCTGCAAACTTCTTCTTAATCAACGCTTTTAAACTCTCATAAGCATCCTTAACGGCTGTTCCTGCCGTATCCTTAGCAGCAGCAGCCGCACCAGCAGCCAACGCAGCGAGAATTAGAGAAATCGGTTCCATTGCCTGAGACTCCAAATTAGATATTGCTGACTCAATTTTAGATCAAATCAGTTTTTAATAGTAAGCCAAACTGCAATCAGCTAGAGAACTGGAATTTCACGGCCAAGGCACTAAGTCTTAAAAGTATTGCTATGCAAGGCTCGTAGCTGAAAAAGCCAAACAAGGGTTTTCCCTGTGGATGGGGTTTATCAGTTATCAGATTTGAGTTTTCAATTCACTGTTTACTGTTTACTGTTTACTGAACACTGAAAAAAGCTCCCTGATTATCGCCGATGATACCAACGGGTAAATAATTTTTCTAACTCCACCCAAACGAATAACAAGGTACTAAATCCCAAACAGATTAATAATTCTTCTTTAGTTAAAAATTGAGTACCAAAAAAATCCCGCAGGGGAGGAACATAGATTAACATCAGTTGAAAAATTGTCGTCAGGGTTACTGCTACCCAGAGATAGGGATTAGTCAAAGGATTCATTTCTATGGTAAGATGATCGCTCGATCGCACAGAAATGGCATGACCCATCTGAGCTAAACAAAGAGTAGTAAAAACCATAGTTTTCCATGAACCAGTATTACCAAAAAGCGGATCCAAGCGCACAGCGATCAACATTTGAGTGATATTAATAATCGAAAAAATAATCCCAATTCTAACGATATAACTGCCCAAACCGCGAGCAAAAATACTTTCTTGGGGACTAAAAGGAGGGCGACGCATAATATCAGGAGAAGCGGGTTCCACAGCTAAAGCTAAAGCGGGTACACCATCAGTAACTAAATTCATCCAGAGAATTTGTAGGGGAGTTAGGGGAGTAGCTAAACCCAAAAGAGGCGAAGCAGCGATAGTAATCACCTCCCCGATATTACTGCCGAGAATATATTTAATAAAACTGCGAATATTGTGATAAACCACTCGCCCTTCTTCCGTAGCAGCGACGATAGTGGCAAAATTATCATCGAGGAGAATCATATCACTAGCCTCTTTGGTGACATCGGTGCCGGAGATTCCCATAGCAATACCGATATCTGCTTGTTTCAGGGCCGGAGCATCATTAACCCCATCTCCGGTCATAGCGACAAATTTACCCTTTTTTTGCAAGGCGCGGACAATAGTTAATTTATGTTCGGGGGAGACACGGGCATAGATGTTAGTTTTGTCAATGATGGTTTCTAGCTGAATTGGTGATAATTTATCTAATTCTTGTCCTGAGATGACTAAAGCTCCCGCTTGGGCAATACCAAGACTTTTAGCCACCGCTAGAGCGGTTAATTGATGATCGCCGGTGATCATGATCGGACGGATTCCCGCTTCTCGACACCTAGCCACGGCGATTTGTACCTCCGGTCGTGGTGCGTCGATCATACCGACCATTCCTAGCCAAATTAGCTCATCTTCGCTGATTTCAGTTGATTCTGGTGGATAAATCAGGTTTTTATAGGCTAATCCTAAGACTCGCAAACCCCTGTTCGCCATAGCATTGTTAGCGACTAAGACTTTTTCTTTTTCCCTATCCCCAAAAGGAAGACTTTCTAATCCCGATTGATAGGAGAGACATTGTTCAAGGATTAATTCCGGGGAACCTTTGGTAAATAGTACGGGATTGACTCCTTGACAAATGACCGACATTCGCTTTCTTTGAGAAGAAAAGGGTATTTCAGCGATTCTAGGGAACTCTTGCTTGGTTAGGGATAAATTTAAGCCCGCTTTCGCCCCTAAAACTAATAAGGCTCCTTCCGTGGGATCGCCTAAAATGCTATCGTGACCGTTATCGAGGTCTAAACTGGCATCGTTGCAGAGGACACTGGCAATTAAAAGATGATGTAATTCTAGATCGGTTTTGGGATCGATCGCCTGTTGCTCGGAGTCTAAAAATTGTCCTTTTGGGCTATATCCTTCCCCAGTCACCGAAAAATTGCGATTAATTGTCTCTATCTCCCGCACGGTCATTTTATTTTCCGTTAGCGTCCCAGTTTTGTCGGAACAGATCACATTAACGGAACCAAGGGTTTCTACTGCCGGCAGTTTGCGAATCAAGGCCTGACGTTTGACCATGCGTTGGGTACCTAGGGCGAGAGTTAGGGTGATAACTGCGGGTAATCCTTCGGGAACGACAGCTACTGCCATACTAAGGGAAACTTCGACTAATTCCTCTAGGGCCGACCAACCGGCATTGATCAGGCCGATGGTAATAGTCAGGGCAACTAGAATCAGAGAACCAGCGACAAGGACATTACCCAAGTGAGTCATTCTTTTTTGGAGAGGAGTGGGTTCGTTGCCGACTGTTGCTAACATTTGAGCGATTTTGCCTAATTCCGTCGTCATTCCCGTATTGGTAACGATGACCTTGGCCCGGCCTTGCAGTACTTCTGTTCCGGTAAAGACAAAATTTAAGCGATCGCCAAGGGGAGTATCCCGGTCTAAGGGGTCAATGGAGGCGGATTTATTAACACTATTTGCCTCTCCTGTCAAGGCCGATTCGCGAATTTGCAGGTTAAAAGCTTCGATAATTTGGCCGTCGGCGCTGATTTGGGTTCCCGCTTCAATCAGCATGATGTCCCCGGGGACGAGATTAACCGCATCTATTTCCGTGCGTTGGCCCTCGCGGATAACATTAACTTGGGGAGAGGAAAGTTTTTTTAAAGCGGCCAGAGCTTTTTCGGCGCGACTTTCTTGCAGATAGCCGAGCATACCATTGAGGATGACAATTGTTAAGATAGCGATCGTATCTTTGAAGGGAACGCCAATTTTAGCCAGATGACCGCGCTGTAATGCCAGTAAATCTAGTCCCCCGGAAATTATGGCCACGGCAATTAAGAGGAGGAGCATAATATTGGTAAACTGATCCAGGAGAATTTGCCAATTACTGCGCCCTGGACGTTCTTGTAGTTCATTTTTGCCATAATATTTAATTCTTTCGGCGATTTGCTCTCTATTGAGGCCATTAACAGCCGAACTACCGAGGATAGATAGGGTGGTTTCCACCGGATAGGTATGCCAAGGTTGTTGCAAGTTAACGCTGGAATGGGCAGAATAGTCGGCATTGGCGGCCATGGCAAGTGAAGATAGTTGATCTAGATAGATCTTAGCCCTTTCTTTCCCCGGTCACAGGAAAAAACAAATGTTTAAACTGGCTCTTCCTGCTCATAGACAGTCTTAACGAGTAATGTAGATAAGTAGCTGGTTATAATTAAATTGAAGATAGATCCCCCCTTAATCCCCCCTTGATAAGGGGGGTGTCTGAAAGTTTTTAACATCTACCTATTTAGTCAACAGCTTAGCAGGGCAAAGTAAACCAAAATTGTGAACCTTTTTCGTCATTATTCATAATGCCAATTTCACCTCCGTGAGCATGGATAATTTGACGACATAGATATAAACCTAGTCCTAAACTAATCTGATTATTATTATTGTTGCCTCGTTGATAGCGATCGAATAATTGTTTTCTCTGGGTTTCGCTAATTCCCACCCCATTATCGGCAATAGTACACCGGAGATAATTGCCCTCTAGTCTAGCGGATAAAGTGATAATTATCCCTTGGGGATTGTGTTTAAGGGCATTGGCTAATAAATTCTCAAAAACTCGCCAGAGATGGTGAGCATCGGCATTAACTAAGGGTAAATCGGGGGAAAAATTATTAATTAAAGTTGCTTGATTTTCCTTTAATCTTAACTCCCATTCCTGACCGATTTGTTGACCGATTTCGTAGAGAGATAAAGGCTTTAGTTCTAGGGAAACTCCCCAAAGATCATTTTGTCGGGTTTCGACGAGAGAATCAATTAAAGTTAATTGTCGCTCGCAACTGTTGGCCATCTGTTGTAAAATCTTCAGGGATACTTCTTTAGTTTCTCCCTGAGAATTTTTAATTAAATTATTTAAGATCATTGACATCCCGATCACGGGATTGCGGAGATCGTGAGAGACAGCATGAAGATAAATTTCTAAAGTTTCTTCAGTTTTTTGACGTTCTTTAATTTCGTTTTGTAGTTGTTTTTTTTGACGGCAAATAGTTAATTGATTTTCAATGCGGGCCATCACTTCTTCCCCTTGAAAAGGTTTAGAAATATAATCGACACCTCCCACTTGAAAAGCTTTGACTTTATCTAAGACATCATCAAGAGCGCTAATAAAAATCACGGGAATTTCTCTGGTTTTTTCATCAGCTTTTAACTGTTCACAAACTTGATAACCATTGAGATTGGGCATATTAATATCGAGGAGGATCAGATCGGGAATTAGCGATCGCACTGTATTCAGTGCCATCTGTCCATTAATCGCTTTCCGTACCTGATATCCCTTCTCGGTGAGCATAATCGACAATAGCCGCACATTATTGGGCAAATCATCGACAATTAAGACACTAGGGCGCGATGTGAGTTGAGTCATGCCGGTTATCTTATAACTCAAACTGTTTAAATAAAGTGTATAAAAAACAGGGGCTTGCCGAAAAAGTTTTTCCTGGGGGCAGCGTGTCGGGTGGGACAAGCGAGAAAGTCTCGTTACTCTACAGCGATCGCCTAGGGATTGTTGCCCATAAAAAAAGCACGGAACCCCACAGCAATCAAGGAACCACTCAAGAGAGTTATTAATGTCCAAATTTGGTTACTTTGGGTTCCTTCCACCTTGATCAGTCGATTATCCATACTATCGACTTTCTCTGTTAAAGTTGCTAGTCCTATCTTGACATCGGTGACATTTTTATGTAAGGTTTCTAGCTTTTGCTCGACATTTTTATGTAAGGTTTCTAGCTTTTGGTCAAAACTTTTTTCGAGATTGTCTAGCTTTTGGTCAACATCTGTCTGGAAGGTGTCTAGCTTTCGATCAACACTTTTAATACTATCTTTAATTTCCTTGAGGACAGATTCGAGGGAATAGGCAAGGGTTTCTGCTGTCATTGCGGTTAACTCCTATCAGTCGAGAGATAATTTAATTATCGATAAAAATCCTCTTAATTCTCCACTTCACTTTTTTCGGGAAATCTCTCCTCATCTTCCAATTTATCACTGATTTCCGGCAGTTTTAGCAATATTCCGGCGAATAACCAATAGTAAACAGAAACGGGATCGACGGAGAGAGGATAATAGTAGGGGTTATAGCTAATAAAAAGTAGGAAAATCCAGATACAGAGACCCCAATGCTTTAAAGCAGCATTTTTTACCTTTAAATAGGCTTTAAAGGTGAGAATACAGAGAATTGTCACCAGTGCCATAAAAGCGATAAAACCGACGATACCGATTTCGTAGAGGAGTTTAGCGTAGTAGGTTTCAATTAGTCTTATCCCTTCTTCTCCCGCTAGATGACGAGCGCCACTACTGGCTGTGCCTAAACCAAAACCAAAAAGCTGTACATAATTGAACATCCACTGCATTTGATTGCCTACAAAGTCAATTGGAGACGAATATAGCCAGCGATCGAGAAAATTTAGTCCTCTTTCCTGAATAAAGGGATTTAACGTCACCGCGAGCAGGGAAATCAGCCCCAAGATTCCCAATTTTAATGGTAACTTTTGTTTATGTTTGCTAGTAGCAATAAAAAGAACCAAGTAAAACAAAGGTACTAGCAAGAAAGGTATTCTTTGTCCAGAAACCAGAGTCGCAAGGAAGACTAAAACCATTGCTACCCAACCAGCGACGCGCCATCTTTTTTGCGGATCACTAAAACTGGCCGCGTAACTGATGACGCTACTAGATACTAAAAACCAACTCCATTGCCAAGGATCAGAAAATGTGCCAGGGAGACGAATTAAGCCTCGATCGGGATTATACAACACTGAACCCCCGACAAAACATTGAGCTTTCAAGCTGGCTTTTTCGGTAATATTCGGATAAAATTCGGTGTCGGATTTCGGGACAAGAACTTCCAGTTGATTGAGGAATTCATTATCAGGACAGATACCTTGGACGAGTAAGAAGTATTGAATTAGATTTAAAACGCAACAGACTAAGATCATCACGATTAAAAGCCGATTAACCACGAATAAATCCCGTTTTTGCTCGATTAGATAGTAGCCACAGAGAACTAGGGGAATATAACTTAGGAGGATTTTTAATCCCACAATTCCCACGGCAAATCCTCCTTGGGGCAGATTGACAAAAAGAAAAGTTATCAGGCTGCTGGCAAGTAAAATCAAAGTTGTGATGATAAAAGGCTTGATTTGGGGGCGTAATTGCTTAAAAGTTTTGGTTTTAATTAAAATTGCCGCTAAAGCGGGGAAATAAAAGGCATCCTTGGCGATTTTGTAGAGAAGATGGGATTGATCGTAGAGCACTAGGTTGCCCAATACCTGAAAAACTCTCACCACGGCAAACGTGACGGTACTACTGAGGGGAAGATAGATGATTAGGGCTAATAATCCCAGACGGGGATGGATAAAAGAAGCGACCATGGCGGGAACTGCCAAAATTCCTAATAAGGCTGCTTTTTTGTCAAATACAAGCCCTAAAACTAGACTAATTAGTATAGTGGCGATCACTAATATAATTAGCAACAGGGGATTAATCTCTTTCATACCGTGCGGGTTGAACAGGTTTAGCAGAAAGTGTACCGGATTTTTGCCGAGATTCTCATTCTCAATGGCGGAGGTGGGGAGCTTTTCAGTGATCAGTAAACAGTAAACAGTAAACAGTAATCAGTGAGGTCTTCGGTTTGTGTTAGGCAATAGACGGGGTTATAAGAGATGAAACCCTTATATAGAAAGACATTTGGCGATTTTTGTCAATTGTTTTCCATCTAGAACGAACTAATCAATTAAGTCTCTTGCCAGATAAGGATGTAGTCTATTTATGCCACCCGATCGAACCATACCAAGTAACGAAGAACCATCAGTGAACTGAAAACTCACATCTGATACTGATCAAAGTTTCCTTTTGCTTCTTAGCTCTTGCTATACTTATGTAAAATTTTATTTATCTCGATCTTGACTCCGTGGCCGAAAATCCTTCTTTTCAAGACCTTTATCAAGCTGGCATCAGTGCCTTTGAGCGTGGACAATATCGTCTTAGTATCCAGCAATTAAATGCGGCTTTAGCCTTAATTTCCTTAGGATCCCGAGCAGGGGGTGAGATCCAAATTTGGTTAATTTCTGCCCATCAAGGGTTAGGAGAGGGGGAGAAAGCTAGTGAAATCTGTAAGCAACTTATTACCCATCCTATCTATCAAATTCGCGAACAGGCCAAGCGTCTGCTTTATATTATCGAAGCTCCCCGTCTCAAACGTCCAGATGAGTGGATGACGAAGATTCCCGATTTGGAGAAACTTCCCGATAGTACACCGCAATTTAAAAAGGGGACAAATAAACAGAAAAAAGAAGAACCACCCGCACCCATGCAGTTAGAGCAGCATAAAAATACTGTTTTTAGCGGACTGGCGATCGCTATTGTTCTATTGATGCTCTGGTTTTTTGCTAAAAATAGCTAAATTAGTTGACAATAAGCTTCTAATATGCTAGTGCAGTTGGCTATGGCTCCTAAATGGGCGATTTCATAACCGTGGGTGTTTTGGGTGGGAAAACCTAAGCAAGCGGCCTTAGCTATAACTGGCAATGTAGTCTTTTAGTCGAAAGGGTTGTTTTCGGTGTTTTCCCACCACGACTCGACTACCGGCGCGCACCCCGCAAGCGTCTAATTCTTCTGGAGTCAATTTCGTCTCTATCCATGCGGATTCCCAGGTGACGGGAGTGTTTTCCTGCTGCACTTTTTGCGGGGATTGATGGGAAATTTGACATCCTCGCCGCCCTAAAAGTGCGGCGATTCCTAAACCTCACGATTTAAGTTTCTGCTTCAACCACCGTTGCATACCACGGTTAAAAAACCATGTACTGTCTTACACAAAGTCCACAGACTTTCGCGACCTTTCAG
>NZ_JADBRW010000269.1:0-3415 GCF_020247025.1 Microcystis sp. M109S1 | reverse complement strand
TAGCTCAACATCGGCTTTGATGTACTCAAAGTAAATATCGGTAATTGGATAGATTTTGGTTAGTTCGGAAACGACTCGAAGTTCAAGTTGACGATTGGCTCTGCTTGAGGGAGCTAATTTTCCTTGTTTTCTATTTGAGAATCGTTTTTGTCGATGCGCTCTTAGATTAAAGGGAAGTTGGCGGTTAATCCGTCTTCCTCTACGTCCTCTTCGCATTAAGCACCGATTGTCCATGCGCTCTTTTACTCGTTTAAAAGGAAGTTCTAAGTGAGCCTTCCAAAGAGTAAAAAGAGAGGATTGAACGCCAATTCCAGAGAATAATTTACCCGGGTCAATACCAATGGCAATCGGTTGGGTTTTGTTATCGGAAGGTTCATCGGTTAGCTGGACATAGAAAATATCTAAGTCGTTGAATTTACCGATAGCTTTTCCTTCTTTAATCCACCGTCTGGCCCGACTGGGTTTAGTTGGCATTAACGGCTTTCCGTCTTTTGAGATAACAGGAACTCTTTCCATGGAGATAATCCTTAAGAGTGAAGTTAAAGTCCCTTTCCGCAACACAATCAAGATGTTTTGTCTAACAACGCTTTACCAATAAAGCTGAGAGGGAATCCGAACTAGGGAAGCATTCGGAGGTCTGTGCCAGATTGTGTCTCGGTGCGGTAGTCTCTACTTGCGTCGCCTAAATTGGTCTAGGCAAGCCCCGTCCCTTTTAGGGCGGGGTTAGTGACAGTTTTCTTTCCTGAGTCTATTGAGCAGAAAAGCCGTGACTGCTCACGACTTTTTGCCGTTTCTATATCTATTATTAGCTCGATTACTTAGCTAATGACATCGGGGTAAGGTAAACTTTTTTAACGGAAAAGATTAAAAAATCCGTTGAAGAAACCCGTCAGACCAGTAAAGGGACTTAAAACCGTGCCGAGGGTGTCGGTAGCAGAGGCCAGATTGCTACGATGAACCACCACCACATCATTATTGCGGAGAATCGGGTTAGTTTTCTCGTTGATACCCTGGGAAAAATCGATGTTAATTGAGGTTTTGGTGACAGTCCCGTTAGGATTGAGACGAATTAATTCCACTGTGGACTGATTGGCCCGACGCTTATCAAAGTCTCCTGCGGTTAAAATTGCCTGATTGAGAGGGGTATTGGGAGGAACTTCAATTGTCCCCGGTTTGGCCACTTCCCCGACCACTTTCACGTTAATGGTTTTAGGGGCAAAACTGGCCGATGCTAGGGTTTCCGATTCTTTGGCCGAGATTTCAGTAGCAGTGGGGATAATCACCGTATCCCCTTCTTGAAGAAAGATATCGCCGGTCATATCACCTTTATCGAGCAAACTCCAGAGATCTACGGGGATTTTCTGTTGGGAACCGTCACGAGTATAACGCAGCACTTGTACCTGTCGGATATCAGCGAGAGGTTTGATGCCTCCCGCTTGTTGGATAGCTTGGGTTAGTCGGGCCGGTTTCCTGGTGCCGCCGCGATCTTGGTCATTATTGTTGTTATTGTTATTGTTGGGAGTGGGGACAATGCGATGGGACCCCGGACGATAAACTTCTCCCACCACAGTAACATTAATTTCTCGATCGCTATCTAGTCCAAAATTGGCATCGGCTAATTGATTGACTTCCCCGACGCTAAGGGTTGTTTTGGTGGGAATAACGATGCTATCACCATCTCTGAGGCTAATATCTTGGGTTTTATCGCCTTTTTGGATTAATTGCCAGAGATTCGCTTGAATTAGCTGTTCTTGTCCCTTGAGGTTGCGTCGGATTTGAACTTGACCAATATCGGCCACCGTAGTCACTCCCCCCGCTTGCCGGATTATTTCGGTCAATAGGGGCGTTTTTTGGCTTTGTTCGGGGTTAATTGTGTAAGTACCCGGACGATTAACTTCCCCCGCGATGGCGATTTGCAGAGGCCGGGGGGTGAGAATGCTAACAGTAACCACGGGACGTTTGAGATAGGTGCTGTAACGTTTAGCGAGGGTTTGGCCGGCTTCGGTGACGGTCATTCCTTCCACTTTGACGCTACCAATTAGAGGTAAAGTCAGGGTTCCATCGGCTAAAACGAGGAAATCGCCGCTTAAATCCGCGACTTGGTAAACGGTGACGCGGACTTTATCCCCTTCTCCTAGGGTGTACTCTTTGCTTTCTGCGGGGATAGGAGCAATCGCCTCTTTAGCGGGTGCAGGACTACTCGCAGGAGTGGCTTGGACTGGGCGGGCTTCTAAGGAAGTTAGGGGGGCAATAGTGCCGATAATTAATAGATAACGTAGTGATTTACTGATTAAATCCTGTAATTGGCTGCTATTTAACATGATCAATAGGATTAATTTTATCGTTGACATTGGCGATCAGTGTAACACAAATAGTCGATCGCCTATGGAAACCCCCTGCAATATCGCATCTATCGAGAGTTACCGCTAACTTTGACATACTCCCACCGTCAAGCTACGCTGTGACGGGGGATTCTTGACCCATCGCTGTTAGAAATTCCTTGTTCAACGAGACAGCTTAGATTCTCAATGTCTCCATTAAGAATCCAGAGGCCGGACTCTGCCAAGGCGTTTGGGTCGGTTTCTGTTTGCCCAACAGTACCGTTGAGATGATTTCCCAAATATTTCAACCCTTTTTTAAGAATATTGATTGCTGCATTATGATCCCTATCTAAGACTGTTTTACAATTGGGACATTGATGAGTTCTAGTGCTTAATGATTTTTGAACTCTCGTCCCACAAACTGAACAATCTTGAGAAGTGAAATGGGGAGGTACAGCAACACAAACAATCTGATAAATCTTGGCAAAATAATTCAACCATTCAGTGAATTGATACCAAGAAGCATCGGAAATCGACTTGGCCAGCTTACGGTTTTTGACTAAGTTTCTTACCTTTAAAGCTTCATAAACTACCAGATCATTAGACTGGACTAACGCCAAAGCGTCTTTAATTGCTTTGTCTTTACGTTGTCTTGATACTTTAAGGTGAAGTTTAGCTACTTTTATCCGTTGCTTGTGATAGTTGTTAGACTGTTTCTTTCCTTGACGAAATCGTTTTGATAATCTCCTTTGTGCTTTTTTAAGTCGTTTTTCTGACTTTCTTAAATAACGTGGATTCTCCACAGTATTGCCTTGAGCGTCAGTATAAAATTCCTTTAACCCTAAGTCAATTCCTGTTATTTGTCCCGTTGGTTTATGGTATTCTTGCCGTTCTACGTCAATCAAAAACTGGCAATAATAACCGTCAGCACGTCTAACAACTCTTACCCGTTTAATCTGTTGCTCTGAATAATAAACTAATGTCTTTTGACTACACCATAAATCAAATTCTCCTGCTTTAAAACCATCAGTAAATCTGATTTTACGTCGATCATTAGATAGTTGGTAGCCTGTTAGTTTATACTCAACCGAACG
>NZ_JADBRW010000268.1:0-4638 GCF_020247025.1 Microcystis sp. M109S1 | reverse complement strand
CATCTTCTTGTTTCCACTGAGTCTTGACTGCTTCTGTATCTATCTTTCAGTTCCTCTGAACTTAGATGTTCGGCTAAGTAAGCTTTCTTGGGCATTTTATCTCCTCGTCTTTACTTGTTTTATTATAACAGGATTTAGTATTATTTATTCTCCCCAGTCCCAATTCTGGTGCAGTTTAAGAAGTAATTTGGATAGTCAACAGCTTGCCCACTTTGCGGGGGTATTACCCTGGTTAATACCCCCTATTTTTGCTCCGGTATAGTGTTAAGCTTCTCCTGTGATTGATAAACCTTCTACCCAAACGTAGGGACAAACACCACTGGGAGTGATAACTGCTTCCGGTTCCAGATAAACAATCGATTTCAGCAGTGTTAAAATATCTCCGGCTACGGTAGCGGAATCGATGCTAACGCGCTCATTTTTGTTAACTAACCAACCATCAAAGGGCAAAGAGAAGGAACCTTGCAGAGAATTAACTCCTGCATGAAGTGCCTGTAAACTATCAATTAAAACCACATTTTCTGCTGTTTCCAAAGAATAGCTCTTTGGTTGATTAGCACTAGCAAAAACGTGATAAAAATGGGGACTAACCGTTACTTTTGACCCAATGTTACCGTTGCCAGTGGGTTCCGTATTCATCCGTTTAGCGGTAATCGTGCTATGGAGAAAATTACTCAAAATCCCCTCTTTAATTAATTCCACACGATGGGTGGGAGTGCCTTCACTATCAAAAGTTTCGGCGGCAACATTAGCCGGATGGAGGGCATCATCGCACAAATTTAAGGCAGTGGCCGCGATTTGTGTTCCTAGGGATTCTGGAGTAGAAAGACTCTGTTTATCAAGGACATTTTGGGCATTAAACAGATTAGAAAATGCTCCCATTAGACTCAAAAAGGCGCGAGGGGCAAAAACCACCAAATATTTACCCGTGATAATCGGTTGATAGTCCAGATGGCTAACAGTTTTGGTAATCGCTTCCTCGATGCAACCATCGATATCTAATTTTTCCAGGCCCGGACTGACCCGAAAAGCACCAGCGCTGCGGGGTTTTTTGCCTTCCTGTTCGGTTTTGGTGTATAAATACACACTGGCATAACTACGCGCTTCCTGACGCATTGCCCCGTCGCTATTGAGATAAAAACGTCTGACCTGCTGTTGTCCCAAACCGTTATAGGGAACACTGGCAATAGCCGGATGGGCCGCTAGTAAAGATTTTTCGGCGGCTAATAACTTATCGATGAGAGTGGATACAGCTGCTTGATTAGACATTTCGCTGGCCACTTCTGTGGTAGGTGCAGTGGCTGCGGGACTAAAATCGGGGACATTTTCCTTAACACCAAAAAAGCTGGCTTCTTGGGCGGTTTTCAGGGCTAATTGCAGTCCCACCGGGTCCACATCGGTGGTCGAGGTGACACCAACTTGATTATCCCGATTCCAGACGCGAACGATAACGCTGGAACGATTGGAAGCTTGTACCTGTTTGGGTTCCCCTTGAAACACATCCACATCGGTTTCATCGACAGAAGAACCATAGATGTCGTATTTAGCAATTCCTAAAGCTTGGGCGCTAGAATTAGCTATTTGGGCGATATCTTCAACTTTTGGCATAGATTTATGGGGGGTTAGGGGTTGGGGGTTGGGGGTTGGGGGTTGGGGTGATGGGGAGAATAAATAAAAGCTGAATCCTGTCTCCTGACGGCTGATAGCTATACTTAGCCTAAATTGGCTAAATTAGGCCAGGTGGTGACAATAAAGACGATAACGGCGGCCGTGGCCAGCATAGCTTTAGCAACGTGACCGATAACTGTACCGACGACGATACCGACACAGACTTTTAGGGATTGTTGCAAACGGGGGGTTAATTCCAAATCGCGACGATAGGCGTATTCTCCCAAAAAAGCCCCCACCACCGGACCGACAAATAAGCCGATAATTGGGCCGCCAATGGGTAAAGCGGGTAAAAGCCCGAATATTCCCGCTAATAAGCCCACTACTAGCCCGATTTGACTCCAATTGCTGGCCCCAACTTTTTGGGCGCCGAGATAACTAGCGAGGAATTCCACCCCCAGACTGAGGAGAAGGATAACAAAGGCCACGGCTAAAGCGACCCCCATCCCCGCGAATTTGGTGACAAAACCCCATACCAGCATGGCGATTAAAATCAAACTCATGCCGGGGACAGCGGGCAGCAGTTCGCCAATTATCCCCACTATCATGATGGCAATGAGGAAATAGTAGAGGATTACTAAAGCCATGATTAACGACCGCCAACGGTAATAGAATCTACTTTTAAATGGGGTTGACCAACGGTGACATAAACGCTACCACTGACGGAACCGCAAAAACCCGCCGCTAGACCTAAATCTTGGGAACACATAGAGATTTTATTCATAATCTCCTTAGCTGAACCGATTAAAGTCGCGCCTTTCAGGGGTTTAGTCAGGTTGCCGTTTTCGATAAGATAAGCTTCCTCGACGGCGAAATTAAATTCACCGGTGGCCCCCACACTACCACCGCCCATTTTTTTGCAATAAATGCCTTTATCAATGGAATTAAAGAGATTATCGAGGGTATATTCCCCGGGAGCGATGTAGGTATTCCGCATCCGACTAGCGGCGGCATAGGTGTAGTTTTGACGGCGACCGCTACCTGTGCGCGGATGACCGGTTTTCATTGAACCAGTGCGATCGGCAATGAAGTTTTTTAGGATACCATTTTCAATTAGGAGAGTACGCTGGGCCGGCATTCCCTCATCGTCCATATCGATAGTACCGAAAGCTTTATCGGATAATCCTTCGTCCCAAGCCGTCAGGTTTTCGTGGGCGATTTTTTCGCCTTTTTTATCGAGAAAGGGTGTGGTTTTTTGCTCGATTTGCGTAGTTTCTAGCAAATGACCACAGGCTTCGTGGAAGATAACACCGCCAAATTCATTGGCCATGACGATGGGATAACTGCCGGATTCTACATAGTCAGCGTAAAGCATTTTACCCGCCGATGCGGCCACTTCTGCCGCCGCTTCCTCGGCATTCCACGTCCGCAGAAAATCGGGATTACTGGTACTACCCAACCGTTTACCAATGCTAGAACGATTGGTCCCATCGGCACAGAGGAGATTATAGCCCACCGATTGGGTGAGGCGAATATCCCGGGCAAAAGTGCCATCACTAGCGGCAACTAAAACTTCTTGCCAATCGCGAAAATAAGCGGCGCGACGAGATTGGACGTGAGAGGCTTTCTGATTGAGTTGAAGGTTAGCAGTTAGCAGAATATCACCCATTTCTCCCAAAGAACTGCAATTATTCAGCCAAATATCTTTATTTTTGACCGTGGCATAATCCCGGAACATTTCCAGATTGATTTCGGGAATATACGCGTTAGGACCGGGTAGGTTTAAACCGAGAATCGATAAACCTTTTTCTAGGGCATTTTTTAAGCCTTGGAAGCTTAAATCGTTGGTACTGACATAACAATCAGCTTTACCGCGAAAAAGGCGGATTCCTGCCCCTGTAGATAGTTTCGGTGAGAGACTGGTGATGGTGTCATCTTCGGCTAAACAACTGATATAGTTGACTCTTTCGAGGAAAAATTCGATAAAAGTCGCCCCGGCAGCCCGTCCCAGTCCCAGAAGAGTGGACAAGGGAGCCGCCCAAGAGCTATCAAAGCGCTCCAGACTAGGATTATATTTCAGGGTGGGGAGTTCTTTGGAGATGAGTAGAGTGGGTGACATAAAGCTGGTTTATCAGTTAATCGGCTGGTTTCTAGTCTAACAGCTATCAGTTTTTTCCGTCTGGGGGTGGGTTAGCGTGGCCCAACCCGGCTAAATTTTTCTCCTTCATATCTCTTAATAAAAACCTTGATTCGATCGCTCATCACCAGCAAGATTAAATAAAGAGCGACTCAGGATAAAAATAATGGCCACAGCGACACAATTCTTAAACATTTCTGACTTGACAAAAGATGATTATTGTGTATTCGGTTTAGCGATTTGTTTTCTCAAACAGGAGGGAGAATTAGAAAAAGTGGCGGTGTTAGAACCGATTCCCTCGGCAGCCCTAGAGGCAATTGTCAAAGGAATTCCCACTTCCTACGAATTTGCCCGCGCCATGAGTTTAGGAGAGGTTTTTCAGGACGATAATCCTCAAATACCTAGTAATTTTCCCGATAATACCCAATTATGCGAGAATTTTGTCGAAAGGGCGATTGCGGCCACTCGCACCTATAAAAATCAACCCCACCTGCAAGGGTTAATCTCCTTGGGCAGCCAAAAAGACGATTTAAACTTTTCCCTAGAGAAAAAACGCATCTTGAATGCTGTTCATGTGGTGCGGACGGAGGATAACGTCAAACAACATTCTCACACCCATAAGGTTTTGTAATCAAGGTTAGTTCGGGTTAGGGAAATTTTGCAGTTTTCCCTGATTCCGAACTCAGATTATCGCAGTTATCTTAAGGGTGAGGTGTGGGGTGTGGGGTGTGGGGTGTGGGGTGTGGGGTGTGGGGTTTTACCCATTTTCAGGGGGTCAATTACCTAATTTTCAGGGAAAAAGTGCCTAAATTTCCCCCCCGAACACTCCAATGGCTGGCACTTTTTGATTTCAAAAAAGCCTAAAAATATTATCCAACAAGGTTTTTAGATTT
>NZ_JADBRW010000267.1:0-2912 GCF_020247025.1 Microcystis sp. M109S1 | reverse complement strand
TCTTGAGATTTTAGAGTGAACTTTAGCTACTTTACCTCTAGCCTTTTGACGGTTGTTACTTCCTTTCTTTTTACGCGATAACTTTTGTTGTTTGCGTTTTAGATTACGTTGATGTTTGGCTAAATGTCTAGGGTTATCATATTTACTACCATTACTGTTAATAGCAAAATGATTAAGTCCTAAATCGATTCCTATGGCTTTACCGTCCGATGACTGACTGGGCAACTCTGATCCATCATCAACTAAAATAGAAGCGTAGTATTTACCGTTTTGACATTAGCTGGATAGCTAATTGATTGTTTACCATGTTTGGATTTTAATTTTGGTAATCTAGCTCGTTTCTCAAAGAAATTTTGATAAGCTTGGGATAAGTTCAAAGCAACAACCTGTAAACACTGGGAATAAGCATCTGTCAACCAATCATATTCTTTTTTGAGACTAGGCAATAGTCCCTGAATATAGTTTCGTGTCAGTCCTTTTCCTGTGGTTTTATAGGTTTCTTGGCATAAATTCAATGAATAATTCCAAAACCAACGACAACAACCAAAGCTTTTTGCTCAGGCTATTTCTTGCTCAGTATTAGGCTTAAGTCTGAATTTGTCCGCTTTGTACATAAGAGTTATCAAGAAACTATAATTATGATAACATAGTTTTTGAGGAATTGTTTAGATACAAAGTCAGCATTCATGAGGGGGTGTGGGGCGAATTACTTCGCCCCTTTAAAAGCCCCGTGCCATCGCACTCAAGCGAGGGACTTCTGCTGACATTCAGTTAAAATAGCCATCATCTTTTGGGCTACCTCTGCTGTTTGTTCCAGCATGGCAAAATGACCACAATCGGATAACTCAATGACGTTGCTGCCAGTTTCAAACAAAGGATGAAAACTGGCCAGATGGTTAACGTACTTAACTTCCATAATCGTATCCTCTTTCCCCGCCAGAAAATAGACCGGTTGCGGGAGACGGGAGACAATCTGGGGTAAAAGATGAACTTCGCTGATAGTGGTGGTTTCCAAAAGTGACCCTAGGGCTGCTTGGTAATCGGCCCGGACAAAATCAATCACGCGCTGTTTGCCCCATTTTTTACCTAGGGTTTGCTTGACCATCATCCGCGAGAATAAAACATCAATCAAGGGAACACCAGGCAACCAAGACGGTCTTCTCTGTAAAATCTGTCTTCCGGCTTCCCGAAATCGCTCAAATTCCTCCTTTAGATAGATGCCACCGCCGGCATTCATACAGATTACCCCTTTAATCCGTTCAGGACAGCTATCCGCGGCCCACAAAGCAACACTACCACCGAGGGAATGACCAACTAACCAAGCAGCATCGAGGTTTAAGCGGTTAAGAAGGGTAATAACGTCTTGGGAGTAGGATTCAAGGTTATAACTGCTAGGAGGACTGTTAGAGGTGATTTTTTGGGAGTCGCCAAAGCCCCGGAGATCATAGACTAGACAGGGATAATCCGGGGAGAGAATATCTACCAAAGGCTGCCAGTAGTGACGACTCAGCAGCCAACCGTGTATAAAGACTAAAACCGGTTTATCCGCTCGGGGCGAAAATAACTCGTAACTGTGGGATACTCCCGATATGTCGATGGTAGGCATATAATCAATCTCAACCTAAATTAAACCGTTGATAGGGGTTACTAGGGAAACTTCTAGGGAAAAATAGATGTATTTAGCCTTGTTTATAGAGCAAAATCAGGGAAGCTTCGGATATTCCCCTGACAGCTGATGACTCACTGCTATAGACAATTTCAAAAGCTTCTACTTAAAGTATAAAACACTGGAGATACCCCCCTAAAATAGGATGAAAACCCTAGACCAGGATTCATCTATGAAATGCGATCGCTTTTTAACTCTTTCCCTCGTCTTCAGTCTGGGATTAGCTTTTCCCCCCTCTTTACCCGCTCAAAATCCCCCCGCTACCACCTTTCAACCCGGTCCTTGGCAGCCTGTTGCTAGGGTGAATATGAGTCGTCCCGTGGAGATTAAAATCATCAATCAAACCGATATTGACCTCAATTATGACCTATCGGCCAATATTAATTCCTCTCCCCAATTATTATCTCCAGGTACGGAGACAACCCTAAGAGGTTTGGTAATTCCGGCATATATTCTGATTAATCGAGCTAATGCCGCCGCAGATCGCTATTCTTCTAGTTTAATCTATGCCGTAGAGGTCAATGATGATAATTTAGTCACGATTACTGTCACCAAAGTTCCGGGGAGTACCCCCGGTTATACCACCTTTAACATCAATCAACAGGGTGCTATTTATATTTACTAGCTCTAGCTTAAGCTGCTATGGAGCCACCTCGATTGTTAATTAAGTTTACGGCTCTTTCTACCTCCTTTGGCTTCAGGATTTTAAAATTCGTCTTCTTGGGCAAGAATTGTCTTAATAGTCC
This sequence comes from Microcystis sp. M109S1, assembly GCF_020247025.1. Lineage (NCBI taxonomy): Bacteria > Bacillati > Cyanobacteriota > Cyanophyceae > Chroococcales > Microcystaceae > Microcystis > Microcystis sp. M109S1. The sequence goes on along the minus strand of NZ_JADBRW010000267.1, from coordinate 500 downwards.
CTTATTATGCTCGTTTAATCCCCCTCTACCAAGAATGATAAGGAGTAGCACTCATAAAAATCTGCCCCGATTTTCTGAGGGGGCATCTCAGTTTTGCAGAAATACTGAAAACAGGATATAAAGGAAGAAGAAATTGATCAACAGAGGCAAGGACAATGACCGGATTAAATGATGCTGACCGAGAAAAAATCGGAATCGAAGGTTAAAATTCGTTTGATTTTTAAATTCTCAGCCGTTACGACTAAAGTCGCATCAGCTAAATCCATTGGGCGCTCTTTATATTTTTCCATCAGTGACAGTAATCGAGGATAATCTTTTTCTTCGATCGAGGCTAACCGTACCATTTTCTTCAATAGCAATTGGGAGCATCTCACCTTTGTAACCCCTAAATCAGGTTTTTATGTCAAGCTATTTTGAAAGCCTTGCTAGAAACCAGTTTTAGGTATAAGTATAATTACTCACTTGCATAAATGAGATGCTCCCTAGCAATTTACCGAGTT